>DATNNI010000020.1:0-3824 GCA_035601915.1 Xanthobacteraceae bacterium | reverse complement strand
AACAAGGTAACCGAATGGTGTGCGACGGGCAAACGTGGCCAGGGCGGATCGGGCGTCACCAAGAGCGTGAACCAAATCGCAACGGTAAACCCTTACGGTTTCACGCCACGATCACGACAACGAGCCGCGGCGACACCGGGCCATCGGCTGGGAGACGCGGGGTGAGCAAGTTCCTCGATGGCGTAGGGCGGCTGATCGCCCGCTATCTGCAGCAGCCGGTACACGGCTATGAGCCGTTCACCCCGAGCGATCCCGAAGCTTTGCGCCGGGCGCTTCAGCCCGCCGACATACTGCTGGTCGAGGGCAACACCCACATCGCCGGTGTCATAAAGTATTTGACGCAATCGACGTGGTCCCACGCGGCGCTCTATGTTGGGCCGATTGCGGGCCGGGCCGAGCCCGACGGCGAACCGCATGTGCTGATCGATGCCAATGTCGGCGAAGGGGTCGAAACCGCGCCGCTGTCGAAATACGCCAAATTTCACACCCGCGTTTGCCGTGCAGTGGAACTGAGCGCGGCCGATGCCGATGTCGTGTGCGCCTACGCGGTGGCCCGCATCGGCTTCGCCTATGATCTAAAGAACATCATCGATCTGATGCGGTATCTGTTTCCGCTCCCGGTGCCGCAGCGCTGGCGCCGGCGCCTGATCGCTCTCGGTTCAGGCGATCCATCGCGGCTGATCTGCTCGGCGCTGATCGCCGACGCTTTTCGCGCCGTGAAATATCCCATCTTGCCGAAAGTGATGCGCAGTGGGAGCAAGCAGATCCGCGAGCAAATGGCCGAGATTCGCCATTCTTCGCTGTATTGTCCGCGCGATTTCGATATCTCGCCGTATTTCAACGTGGTCAAGCCGACCATCGCCAACGGCTTTAATTACAAGGCGTTGCGCTGGGCCACTGCGCCGCAGATGGCCATGGATGGTGCGGTGGTCGAGCCGATCGATGCCCGGCTTCGGGAAGCGACGGTGGCGGAAGACAATACCGCCCCCGCAGCCGCGTGACGCTGCGCGGCTTGATTACTCCGCCGGCGGGGCAACCGGCGTCGGCAGCGGTTCCAGTGCAGTCAAAGTGGCCTGCTTGCGGGAAGCTTCTTGCTTTCCCGGTCGCAGGTCCTGTCTGTTGTAGAGATCGGCCTTTGGCGAGCGCTGTTCCGGCCGGTAGTCAGTGGACGACAGGCCGCCGGCAATGCTCGCGCCCTGTTCGATCTGCAAAAGTCCGTAGCTGACGTTGGCGTCGACGCGTCCACTCGAGCGCAGGATTAAAAGGCACTTGACGTCGAGCTTCTCGAAAACCCTGCCGGAGATTTCGGCATTCTCGGTGACCGTAATGCGGCCCTTGATGGCGCCGGTTTCGCCGACAATCAAATTGCCGACCGAGACGTCCCCTTCGACCGAACCGCAAACGACCAGCGTATCCGGCACGGAGATTTCGCCTTTGATGGTTACGCCTTCGCCAATGTAGAGCCGGTTCGCATCGGGTATGGGTTGTTCCGCTGACGACATGTGCTGCCCCTTTACTACGCAACTTACGTCCAACAGGCGCATAGCCTTAACAAAAGGTTGTAGGCCAGCGCACCGGTTTTGTCATCGTCAGTTTGTTCTTGGCCTCGCGTTCCGGGCCAAATCCCGGAGTGTCCCGCTCGCGGACAGGCCTCGCAATTAAGCACCTGTCGGGGCTTAGGCCTCGGACTTGCGCCAGCCGCCGGGCGCATAGGCTTTGCGCACCACTTCGACATACGGCGCGGGGCTGACAATGGCGCGGATGTGCGTCTGCGTGTGCCGCTCGACCGTCGGTTTTGCCGAACCGCCATTCTCCTCGCCCCAGACGAAGACGACTTCGGTGCCGGGTTCGGCGTAGTCGGCATCGAGCACCGCGAGCGTCAGCATCTTGCCCTCGTTGGCGGTGTATCCGATCCACGTCGAGACGCCGATAGTCTTTCCGTCCGCGGTCACGCGATCGAAGGGATGCATCGAATAAACCGCCGACGGCCAATCGATAAACTTCGCGCGGTTGTGTTTCTGGAAAGTGCTGCCGATCGTTCGCGTGACGTCCTCGTCGTCGAGCGCCAGTGTCACTTTTTTGCGGTGCGGTCCGTTCGACATCTTCTCCAGTGCTTCGCGGCCGATGAAGTCGTGGTCGAACTTCGCAAAGCCGCCATAGCCCATGTCCCACGGCGTGAAATAATAGTCTTCGACATTGTCAGAATAGAAGCTGCCGCCGATCGACGCTGCGGCTTCATAACCGGCGGCCGGCAGCCATTCGCGATAGGCCTTCATCGAATCGCCTGAATAGACGGCGGGAAGCGGCGAGGGGATCCATCCCGATTCCAAAGCATTCGAAGAATAGGCCCGGCCGCCAACCAGCCGCAGCCCGAATTCTTCGCCCGCTTTCATAACCGCTCCGCGCACCGCTTCACCGTCATCCCACGGGCCGAACAGCTCCCATCCGGGCTGGCCGGCCATGCCGTGCCGAAGCGCGTGCACGGTTTTGCCGGCGATGGTCAGCGGCGTCATGTTGAAGAACTTCAGCTCCGGCGGCGTCTTTCCCAAAATCTTCCCGATGACCTTCATCGCCAGCGGGCCCTGAACCTGGAAGCGGAAGGACTTCCGTCTTCCGTCGGAACGCAGCGCCGAGCGCTGGTCGAGCTCGACCTTGACGTCGTATTGGCAGGTTTCGGCGTGATAGGTGATCCAGTTCAGCGCCGGCGCGCGGCCGACGAGATTGAATTTATTTTCGGCGAGATAGAACAGAATGACGTCGCCGATCACGTAGCCGTCCGGACTGCATGGGACGAATTGCTTCGCTTTGTTCGGCTCGAAATTCTTGAAGCTGTTCATCGACAGCCTGGAGAGGAGCTTGAATGCGTCCGGCCCCTCCACGGCAAGATCAGCCATATGATAGGACTGGTTGAACAGAACGCTGGTATCTTGCCAGGCCTGCTGTTCGTCTCGCCAGTTCGTGTATTCGGCCGGCACGCCGGGATAAATGTTCGGTCCGGTTTGCTGATTGCGCAGCAACTCGACCGGACTTTTGACGGCCTGTAGCACCTGCGCCAAATTCTTTGCAGTCATCTTCTTTTCCCTGAATCGCGTGCCGGCGGCCATTCGCTTTAATTCACCTCTCCCCTGCGGGGAGAGGTCGGCGCGTGCAACGCGCCGGGAGAGGGCGCTCGCACCGGGGAGCTTCTTTTCAAAGTCGGATCCCCTCTCCGTGGCCCTCTCCGCAATGGGGAGAGGGGATGAAAAAGCCACGGTTCTTCTGCTTTTCTTAAGCGGTTTGCTTAAGGCGCCAACCGCCGCCGTAGCTTTCCCGCACTTCGCTCGCATATGGCACCGGCGCGACTCTGACGCGGATTTCGGTCTGCTTGTGGCGTTCGACGGTGGTCTTCTTGGTGCCGCCGTTTTCCTCGCCCCAAACCAGCGTCAATACGTCGCCCTGCTTGATGTCGGGATCGACCACGCCAAGCGATAGCATGCGGCGCGTATTCCAGGTCGTGCCGCTGAACATTGACAGGCCGACGGTCTTGTTGCCCTTCTTGATCGTATCGAACGAAGCCGAGCCATAATTCGACAGCGGCAAATCAATGTATTTGTAGTTCTCCACTTCCGGATCGAAGAAAGAGCGGAAGATTTTCGCGACGTCGTCGGTATTCCATTCGAAGGTGACCTTGTGCCGGTGCGGCTTATCTTTCTTTTTCTCCAGCGCCTCGCGGCCGATAAAATCGTGGTCGAATTTGACGAAGCCGCCGTAGCCCATTTCATAGGGCGTCGAATAGTAATCCTCGATGTTGTTGGATACGAAGCTGCCGGCGATTGAGCCAGTCG
>DATNNI010000019.1:0-14114 GCA_035601915.1 Xanthobacteraceae bacterium | reverse complement strand
ACCGCGGTCAACGCCTTGTTGGTTGCGTCCTTGAGCGACTTGTTGTCGTGTTCGGCGAGGAGAAGCGTCGGCATGAGGTTTCCCGTTGCCGTCATTCTGGCGCGCGGAGAGCGCGAACCCGGAACCCATAATCACGATCGGAGATATTCTGGTTCGAGTGGTGATTATAGATTCCGGACAGCCGCTGCGCGGCTTCCGGAATGACGAATGCGCGAGCCTTCATCAAATCGCCCCCACGCCCTTGAGTTGATCGACCAGCTCGGCGACGGTTTTGACTTTCACGCCCGCTTTGCGCATCGGCGGCTCGCTGGTCTTGACCACCTCGAGGCGCGGCTTGATGTCGACGCCATAATCGGCGGCGCTCTTGTCGTCGATCGGCTTTTTCTTCGCCTTCATGATGTTGGGCAACGAAGCGTAACGCGGCTCGTTCAGGCGCAAATCCGTGGTGACCACCGCCGGCATCTTGAGCTTCACGGTTTGCAAGCCGCCATCGACCTCGCGCGTGACGGTGAGCGCGTCGCCCTCGATGGCCACTTTGGAAGCGAACGTGCCCTGCGGCCAGCCGAGCAGCGCGGCGAGCATCTGACCGGTCTGATTGGAATCGTCATCGATCGCCTGCTTGCCCATGATAATGAGACCGGGCTGTTCCGCGTCGGCGACCGCCTTGAGAATTTTGGCGACCGCCAGCGGCTCGGGCGGGCTTTCGGTTTTCACCAGGATGCCACGGTCGGCGCCCATCGCCAGCGCCGTGCGGATCGTCTCCGTCGCCTGCTGCGGACCGATCGAGACGGCGATGACCTCGGTCGCCTTGCCGGCCTCCTTGAGCCGAAGCGCCTCTTCGACCGCGATCTCGTCGAACGGATTCATCGACATTTTGACGTTGCCGAGCTCGACGCCCGAGCCGTCTGCCTTGACCCGGATTTTTACGTCCTTGTCGACCGCCCGTTTGACGGGCACCAGGATCTTCATGGCGTGTTTCGGTTGGTTGCTATTAAGTTCCGGCGCGCAATTCTGCTCATGTTGCGGCGCGGCAACGTACCGGCGGGAGGGGCTGCGGTCAACGGATCGGACGGGTGAAGGGAAGCGTGCTGGAAAGCCCGCCATCGACCGGGAAGGCCTGGCCGTTGACATAGGACGACTCGTCGCTTGCCAGAAACAACGCCATAGCCGCGATTTCCGCCGGCGCGCCGGCGCGTTGCAGCGGATTGAGCTGTCCGATCTTGCGATCGGTGCCGCGTTCCCGCGCCGCCTCGAATAGTTCCCGCGTCATTCCGGTTTCGATCAGTCCAGGGCAGATCGCGTTGACGCGCACACCGGTGCCGAGAAGCGAGTTCGCCGCCGTTTGGGTGAGACTGACCACGCCCGCCTTGCTCGCGCTATAGGGCGAGCCGCCGGCATTGGCGCGCAGCCCGGCGACCGAAGCGGTGAGAATAATGGACCCGCCGCCTTTTTCCACCATGTGCGGGGCGGCGTGTTTGATCGCGAGAAACGGACCGATCAGATTGACCCGCAGCACTTGCAGCCAGTTTTCTACCGTTTGCTCGAGTAACGGCGGCGGGATCAATCCGCCACTGATCCCGGCATTGGCATAGACAATGTCGAGGGCGCCGAAAGTTTTGAGCGCGCGGTCGACGTAAGCTTTGACGTCATCTTCGGCGCTGGCGTCGGCCGCGCAAGACTGCGCGGTCCCGCCACCCTGGGCGATCGAGCGTAGAGTCTCATCCAGACCTTCCGCGTTGTTGTCGACGGCGAGAAGGCGCGCGCCTTCGCGCGCAAACAAGATGGCGCTGGCGCGGCCGATGCCGCTGGCCGCTCCGGTGACGATTGCGACTTTGCCGTCGAGCCGGCCCATAGCTCCCTCCCCTGCCCCAGCTCGCCGGAGCTATCGGTTTTCGCCCGGCCGCCAGAGTATGTCGGCCGCGCCCTTGTCGTTGACGTAACGCGCCGCGACAAAAAGGTAATCCGACAAGCGGTTGACGTATTGCAGTGCCTCGGGCGTGACGCTTTCGTCCGGCTTGTCCATCAGTTCGGCAATCAATCGCTCCGCGCGCCGGCAGATGGTGCGCGCGAGGTGCAGATACGCCGCCGCCGGAAACCCGCCGGGCAGCACGAACGATCGCAACGGCTTAAGCTCGTCATTGAGCCGGTCGATTTGATCCTCGAGCCATGTGACTTGCGCCGCGGTCACGGTGAGCCGCGCGCCATCCGGTCCCTTGCCTTGACCGGGGGTCGCGAGGTCGGCGCCGACATCGAACAGATCGTTCTGGATGTGAGACAGCGCGGCGTGGACGGCGTGATCGCTGACCGTGTGCAAGCGCGCAATGCCGACCGTGGCGTTGGTCTCGTCGAGCGTGCCGTAAGCCGCAACGCGCAGATCGTATTTCTTGCGCCGCTCGCCGGTGCCGAGCGCGGTCGTGCCGTCGTCGCCGGTGCGGGTGTAAATCTTGTTGAGCACGACCATATCAGCCACCGCTCATTTGGCCATTATCCAGATCGTGAACATGATGATCACAATGGCCACGAATTGCAGGAGCACGCGCAACCGCATCAGCCTCTGCGACGTGTTGCCCGAGCCGCCGCGCATCATATTGACGAGGCCGAGCAGCAAGACGACCGCCACGGCCCCGATAGCGATCGGGACCACCCAGTGAGAAAGAAATTCCGCCATGGGTGGTACTTAGAACGCATCCTTCTCCCCGGTTCAATCGCCACAATGCTCGATCAGCTCGTCTGGTGGACGAAGGCGCTGAAGACCGCGCGAATCGGGGGGCGTCGCTGCGGCCGCTTAGCTTGTCGACGCCGCGCGGGGGCAAAGCTTCTCGCCGCCACACTATTTGGTGGCGGAGTCCTTACTCAAAATCGAGATGGCTTCCTGCACAGTGGTCATGAACTGAGCCGGGAAGATAATAGTCGAGTTCTTCTCGGTCGCAATTTCCGCCATGGTCTGCAGCGTGCGCAGCTGAAGCGCCACGGGATGCTGCGTGATGATGTCGGCGGCTTCCCCGAGCTTCACCGAGGCTTGATATTCGCCTTCCGCGGCCACGATCTTCGCCCGGCGCTCGCGCTCGGCTTCGGCTTCCTTTGCCATGGCGCGCTGCATGTTGTCCGGAAGCGTAATGTCCTTGATCTCCACCGCCGTGACCTGCGTGCCCCACGGCTCGGTGTGCCCGTCGATCACATTCTTGATCTGCTCGTTGATGCTCGCGGTATCCGACAGGAGCTGATCGAGGCTGAAACGTCCAACGACATTGCGCACGGTCGTCTGGCTGATTTGATTGATCGCGTTGTAGACATTCTCGATGGCGATCACCGCCTTTTCCGGATCGGAGATGTGATAGTAGGCGACCGCTGCGATATCAATCGACACGTTGTCCTTGGTGATTATCTTTTGCGAGGGAATGAGCATGGTGACGGTGCGCAACGAGACCCGCACCATCTGCTGGAACGGGGTGAAGACGAGAGTGAGGCCTGCCCCGCGAACGCCCTCGAACTTTCCGAGAAAAAATACCACTCCGCGCTCGTATTGCCGCAATACGCGGACCGAGCCGAGCAGATAGACCAAGACGACAATTATGAGAATAAAGAGCGCGAACATCCGGGAAGTCTCGCACATAAGGCGGTGGCGGTCGAGCCGCCACGGGCGCTTAGCCCCGGCACGCCACCTCGTCGGATCAGTTGCTGCCGTCCAATAGGCGGCGTGCAATGACGTGCGCCTGGATTTCGGCGGCGCCCTCGAAAATGCTGAGGATGCGGGCATCGCAGAGAATCCGCGAAATGGGGAATTCGAGCGCGAAGCCGTTGCCGCCATGGATTTGCACGGCGTTGTCGGCAGCCGCCCAGGCTACACGCGCCGCCAGCAGCTTGGCCATGCCGGCCTCGAGATCGCAGCGGCGCCCGGAATCCTTCTGCCGCGCCGCGTAGTAGGTGAGCTGGCGGGCGATCATGATTTCGGCCGCCATCATGGCGAGCTTGTCGGCAACGCGCGGGAAATCGGCAATCGGCCCCGCGAACTGGACGCGGCTCACCGCGTAGCCGAGCGCATGTTCGAGCGCGGATTGCGCCACGCCGATCGAGCGCGCCGCGGTTTGAATGCGCGCCGATTCGAAAGTCGCCATCAGCTGCTTGAAGCCCTGGCCTTCGGCGCCGCCGAGAAGATTTTCGGCTTTGACCTCGAAGCCATCGAACGCGATCTCATATTCCTTCATGCCCCGATAGCCGAGCACTTCGATCTCGGTGCCGGACATGCCGGCCGCGGGGAACGGATCGGCGTCGCTGCCGCGCGGCTTTTCCGCAAGCAGCATGGAAAGGCCGCGATAGCCTTTCTCCGCCGGATTGGTGCGCACCAAAAGCGTCATCAGGTCGGCGCGCACCGGGTGGGTGATCCAGGTTTTGTTGCCGAAAACTTTATAAGTGTCGCCCTCGCGCACCGCGCGGGTCTTTAGCGACGCCAGGTCAGAGCCGGTATTGGGCTCGGTAAAGACCGCCGTCGGCAGCACTTCGCCCGACGCGATTTTCGGCAGCCATTTACGCTTCTGCTCTTCGGTACCACTGCCGAGAATGAGCTCGGCGGCGATTTCGGAGCGCGTCCCGAGCGAGCCGACGCCGATATAGCCGCGCGAAAGCTCCTCTGACACGACACACATCGATTCCTTGCCGAGCCCCATACCGCCGTATTCCTCGGGGATGGTCAGCGAGAACACGCCCAGTTCGGACATTTGCGCGATCACGTCCAACGGGATGTAGCTATTGCGGCGATGCCAGTCGTGTGCATGCGGCACGACGCGATCGTCGGCGAATTTGCGCATCTCGTCGCGAATCGTTTCGAGCGTGTCATCAAGACCGCAGATGCCGACGGTCGCCTGTCGTCCGTCGCGCATCAGTTCGACCAGCCGGGCGCGGTGGCGCGCCGTATTACCCTCCGCGATCAATTGCTCGACTGTCGAATCGATGCGCGCGGCCACCGCCGCCGAGGAAAGGCCTAGATCGGAGAGTCGCACAATCTCGCCTTGGCTCATCGGAATGCCGCCGGCGATCTGCGCCAGATACTCGCCGCAGCCGATGCGGACCAGCAGCTCTTCGGTCTCGCCGAATTGGCCCGCACTTGTCAGCCGCTCGGCGAGCGCGTGCATCTGGCGGAGCGCCTCAACGTAGGTCGCAAGCCAAGCGAGCCCGTGCGCCGCGCGCTGCTCCCGATCGAGTGCGCGGCTGGCGGAGGCGCCATCGGTCATCAAGCGCCCCGCGACCGCGCGCCGGGCGTCGGCGAACAGCGCGTCCATTGTGCTAACGGCTTGGCCCAACGTGGAAATCAACACATTACCGTGGCGCGCCAGGGGCGCGGGTTCGGCAAGCGACATGATGGCTCCGGCAAGATGTGTCAGCGTTACCCCGGCGATCCATCAAGCTTACGCGTGCAGTGCACAAAAGCCAATCGTCCCCACAGCCGCTAACGGCCGACACAGCCGCCAACGGACGCCGAAGCTGACCGGACGCAGCCCGAACTTCGCGTCGATGAATCGCGCTACGTGCGCGACACGTCCTCGCTCGCGGCGGCGTCGAAATGAAACGAAGAGATGAGGCGTTGCTCGGCGCTTCCCGGCGCGTTTCGGACCATCGCAACACGTCATCAAGCCGGAGCGCCCTTTTCCTTCAATCTGAGCGCACGTCCGGTCGAAGTTCTTGACCCTGATCGGCAGAAGCCTTTTGATCCGCGAAAGCGTTTCATCGGCTTGCAACGCACCGGTAGCGAAGCAGACGTCCGGGGGACAAGGAGGTGCCGATGCCGAACGCGGCCGCGACGCACGACGACCGGCGCTTAATCAACCCCACCTTTAACGAACGCAAGCTCAAGCTCGGAACGTTCCAAAGCAATCTCGACTACGGCTGCGTGATGTCGGACGTCGAAGGCCGGCTGGAAATCTCCTGGCCGAACACAAAGGCGCTGGCCACGCTCGCCGATGACATGGGATTCGAGGCCCTCGTGCCGGTGGCGCGCTGGCGCGGCTTCGGCGGCCGGCTCAATCCGCAAGGTCCGGGTTTCGAGACTTATACCTGGGCGTCGGGCATCGCCGCATCGACTGAGAATGCCGGCGTAGTCGCTACTTCGCATTGCTCGATCAATCATCCGATCGTTGCCGCCAAACAGGGAACGGTGATCGACCACATCGCCAACGGCCGCTTCATCCTCAACATCGTCACCGGCTGGAACAAGCCGGAAATCGACATGTTCGGCGCCGCGATGCTGCCGCATGATGAACGCTACGATATGGCCGAGGAGTGGCTGACTATCGTCAAAAGGTTATGGACCGAGGACGACGAACTCGATCACGACGGCAAATATTACAAAATCGTCAAGGGCTATCTGCAGCCGAAGCCGATCCAAAAACCTTATCCGGCGATCATGAACGCCGGCGGTTCCGAGCGTGGACGTCACTTCGCCTGCAAACATTGCGATCTTGCTTTTACCGCGCTCGGCGCACCGAGCTTCGAGCAGAACAAGGCGCAGGTCGAGGCCTATCGCACATTGGCGCGCGAAGAATACGGCCGCGAGATTGCCATCTGGACGTCGGCAAACATCATTCAGGCCGAGACCGAAGCAGAAGCGCGCCGCTATTCGGATTACATCGTGCACGAGCGCGGCGACTGGGACGCCGTGACTTTTGCGCTGGATACGCTGGGTTTAAACGCCAAGACGTTCTCATCGGACGCCATCAAACATCTGAAAGAACTTTTCATTGCCGGCTGGGGCGGCTACCCGCTGATCGGCACCAAGGAACAAGTGGTCGACGGACTTAAGACGCTGTCGGCCATGGGGATAGATGGCGTACTGTTATCGTGGCCGCGCTTCGAAGACGGCATGCGGGAATTCAAGACAGTCACCTATCCCCTCCTGGTGCAGGCCGGATTACGGTGAACTCGAAACTCGCGGAGTAGTCGAAGGAAATTTCAATGCCGCGTGCGGCGGCTCGCGCCGGCCATAAACATCGAGGGAGCGCACCATGAGAGAGAGATTGTGGGGATTTTCGGCCTATGGCCGCGGCGGATTGAGCGCCGTTCTGCTCGCCGGACTTTTGGCAGCCGGTCCCGCTTACGCCGACGAGCCGATCAAAATCGGCTTCGGCTTCTCGCAAACCGGCCCGCTCGCCCCCAACGGCAAGCAGGCCCTTCTTGGCGCCAGGATCTGGGAAGAGGAGGTGAACGCCAAAGGCGGCCTCCTCGGCCGCAAGGTCGAACTGGTCGTCTATGACGATCAGTCGAATGCATCGAACGTGCCCGGCATCTACGCCAAGCTCCTCGACGTCGACAAAGTCGATCTCATCATCGGCCCCTACGGCACCAATCTCGTGGCGCCGGCATTTCCGGTGATCATGCCCAAGGGTAAAGTCATGATCGGTCTGTTCGCGCTCGAGGTGAACAGTCACTTTCACTATCCGAATTATTTCTCGATGGTGCCGTACGGGCCGGATCCCAAGGTTTCTTCCGCCGAGGGCTTTTTCGAAGTAGCAGCGGCACAAAACCCAAAGCCACAAACGGTCGGCATCATTTGGGAGGATTCTGAATTCGGCCACAACGGCGCCGACAGCGCCGAAATCAATGCCAAGAAGCGCGGCATGAACGTCGTCTACAACAAAAGCTTTCCCCCCGGCACGACCGACTTCGCGCCGGTTATCCGCGCCCTCGCCGCAGCCAATCCCGATATTGTGGTCGTGGCCTGTTACCCGCTCAGCTCGGTCGGAATTGTGCAGTCGGTCAACGAGATTGGTTACAAACCAAAAATGATCGGCGGCGAAATGGTCGGCCTGCAGGCGACCGTGTTCAAGGACCGGCTCAAGTCGAAGCTCAACGGCTTTATCAATTACGAAACATGGGTGCCGTCACCGAAGCTGTTGGCACGGGCCAAACCGTTTTTCGACAAATACCAAGCGCGCGCCAAGGAAGCCGGAGTCGATCCGCTCGGCTATTATCTCGGCGGATGGGGCTATGCCGACTTCCAGGTGCTCGCCGCCGGCGTCGAAGGCGCACAGAGCCTCGACGATGCGAAGATCGCCGACTGGCTGCACCATAATGAGGTCCGCACCATCATTGGCGACATCAGCTTTGGTCCGGAAGGCGAATGGACCAAACCCGGGCTCTTCCAGGTTCAGTACCACGACCTTACCGACGCCGCGAACCTCGAAACCTGGCGGGGCATGAGCTACCAGACCGTGGTTTATCCCCCTGACCAGTCGACCGGCGCCGCGATCTACCCCTACGAGAAGGCGAAATAATAACCGTCGATTGTCGCGCGGGCGGGGTAAAGGGCTCCCGCTCGCTATCAAGCATTTATATGCCCGCGGGCGAGCCGTCCGGTGCCGCGTCCTTCGGGCCGCGCAAACGACAGATGTGACAAGCGCTTAGGTCGATGGTCGAGGCATCACCCTGGGGAAGTTCGTCGCCTTCCCTCGGGTATTTTTTAACCATCTGCGATTACTTGCTTATTGCATAGCGTGGGGAAGGTGCGACCCCTGATGGTGTCGCCTCAGGTTCTTTTCGCATGTTGCCAAGACTGTCAGTACGCTCCCGCGTCATTGCCCTCGTCGCCATTCCGGTAGTGGCATTTCTCGCCATCGGAATAGCTTTCATGATCGGCGACAACGAAGTGGGGCGCGCCTTCGCCAGCGTGCACCGGGATACGGCCGCGGCCGACGCCAGCCGCGATCTCAAAGCCGGCCTGTTGCTGATGCGCGCCGCCACCACGCGCTTCGTGGCCCATCCCTCCGATCGCGAAATCCGCGATTTCGCCGAGGGGCAGGAAGTGGCCTTGCAAGCGCTCGACAACATAGCGGCGACCCGTGCTGCCTCCGAACGGGACGCCATTGCTCCGCTGCGCACCACCGTAGAGGACCTCAATACGCACTTTGGCGTCCTTGTGCAGGAGGAGAAAGCGCTGGGTTTTCGTGAAAACGAAGGCTTGACCGGCGAACTCGTTGCGGCGAGCGATGCCGCCGCCAGACTCATTCACGATGATTTGTTTCTGGCGGGCGCGGATGCCGCTGACTTGTCGATGTCGTTACTGCGCATGCGTCGCTATGAGATCGAGTATCGGCTCAATCGGCTGCGTTTCTCCATGGAAGTGACGCCCGATTCGCAGGGCGTTGCCGCGCGACAGGGCTTCGTCGAGGAGGCCAAGAAATTTAGCGATATCCTGGACGCGGTCGACGGCGACTCGGCGATGAAGCAGCGCCTGAGCACGACGGTTCGCGCGTACGATCGGGCTTTCACACGATGGGCGGCAAGCACCGACGCGATTGAGCCGGTGGTGCGCAAGATCGGCGCCGAGACCGAGCGCGTGCTGCCGGAGGCGGACCGCATCATTGAAACGGCCGAATTCAGCGCCAACAATGCCGTGACCACGCTCACCGTGTCGCGAACGCAGATACGGCATCTCATTTTATTGATTGCGTCGGTAGCCATCTTGATAAGCATCGTGTTGAGCTGGCTCATCGGCCGCAGCATCACAACACCGCTTGCGGGTCTGCGCTCGGCGATGAAGCGGCTCGCCGGCGGCGACACGTCCGCGGCCATACCGTCGATCAGCGCCGGCGACGAAATCGGCGCGATGGCGCGCACCGTCATCGTGTTTCGCGACAACATGATCGAGCGCGGGCGGCTGGCAGCCGTCGAGATGAAGGCTAACGCCACGCGCGAGCGGCGTGTCGAAGCGGTCGCCGCAATGATCGGCCAGTTCCGGGCATCGGTCGAACAGGTGCTGGCCCGGTTGCGCGCCTCCGGCGACCGGCTGGGCGGCGCGTCGCACGGACTTAACAGCGCCGCGGATTCTGTTTCGTCGCAGGCGCGCGACGCCGAGCAAAGCGTCGGCGCCGCTTCGACCAATGTCGCCACGGTCGCCAGCTCGATTGAAGAACTTGCCGTGTCGATCGAGGAAATCGCTTCGCACGCCATGAAATCGAGCGACGTTGCCGCCCGCGCTGTTGCCGAATCCAAACGCACCGCCAACACCATGTCGCAGCTCGGCGACGCCGCCGAGCGTATCGGCGAGGTGATCGGGCTCATCAAGGCGATCGCCGGCCAAACCAATTTGTTGGCGCTGAACGCCACCATAGAAGCCGCGCGCGCCGGAGATTCCGGACGAGGGTTTGCCGTCGTCGCTTCCGAAGTCAAAACGCTGGCCGCGCAGACCGCGCGGGCGACCGAGGATATCGCCGCACAGATCGGCGCCATCCAGTCGGCCACCTCGGACGCGGCCCAAGCCATCGAGCAGGTGTCTTCGGTCATCGACGACATGTCGACCATCGCGACAGCAGTCGCCGCCACGGTCGAGCAACAGACCACCGCGGTTGCGGCGATCGCTAAAGGCGTCAATCAAGCCGCCTCCGAGGCCAAGGCCGGAGCAAGTTCAATCAGCCGCGTCGCCGGCGCCACAATGGGCGCACGCGTGACCGCCACCGACGTCAAGGCGCTGGCGGATGCGCTTGCCGTCGAGGCGGAAAGCCTGGAAAACGAAGTGCGGCACTTTCTCGCCGACGTTCAGGCGGCTTAATGCGCCGGCCCTCCCCTACTTGAGGGTGCCCCCTGCGCGCATAAATCTGTCGCGAAGCTGGCATCTACAGCAGGCGTGATGGCTTCGCAGAACCGCAGGAATGGCATATCTGAGGGCAACCGGATTTCGCCGTTCCCGCCAATGAACGCCTTGCACACGCTCCGCCAAAGCTTACGCGTCATTGTCGACGCTTTTTATCGCTTCAACCGCGACGACGGTTGGGCAATCGCCAGCCACATTTCGCTCTCGGTGCTGCTGGCGGTGTTCCCGTTTCTCATTGTGGTAACGGCGATCGCCGGTTTCGTCGGCTCCTCCAATCTCGCCGACGAAGTGGCACGGCTCATGTTCGCCGTCTGGCCGCAACAGGTGGCGACGCCGATCGCCGCCCAGATCCACAATGTACTCACCACGGCGCACGGCGGCGTCCTGACGCTCGGCGCCGTGTTCTCGGTCTATTTTGCCTCAAGCGGCGTGGAGAGCCTGCGCATCGGGCTCAATCGCGCCTATGGCTTGCAGGAGACCCGCGGCTGGTGGTTGTTGCGGCTTGAGTCGATCGGCTACGTTCTGGTCAGCGCTTTCTCAATGTTGGCGCTTGCCTTCCTGGTAGTGCTGGGGCCGCTGATTTTCCAAACGGCGATCAAATATGCGCCGTGGATCGCGCCGCTCGAATCCCATTACGACTTTGCGCGTTTCGGCATCGGTGCCTTGGTAATCGCCTTCGCCCTCTTTCTCCTGCACATGTGGTTGCCCGCGGGACGCCGCCGCATCGGCCGCGTATGGCCCGGGATTATGGCCACGCTCGTGCTCTGGCTCGTCTGCGGTACCGCCTTCGGCCGCTACCTCGCGAGCTTCGCTTACACTTACGTCACCTATTACGCCGGCCTCGCCTCGGCGATGGTCGCCCTGGTGTTTCTCTATTACAGCGCCTGGATCTTCATCTTTGGCGGCGAGCTTAACGCCGCGATCGACCGCGTGCGCGAGGGCAAGGGAAGCTGACCCGCTGCCAAAAAGCCACGAATTTAGGCTTCGTCCTTGGACACAATGCGCCGAAGCGGCGCCAAAGAAGTTCGGGGACGGCAAGTGAACATCATTCGCCTCGCGCAACATCCACTCTTCGCTTTTGCGGGCGTCGCGGTTTTCGCAGCGGCCGCAATCTTGGCCATTCACGAGGGCGCCGGCGCGTACGAGACTGTCACCGCGGACGATCCGGTCGCCATCGCCGACCAGGCGCTGAGCCGAAGCTTCAACCAAGGCGTTGCCGAGCGCGAAATCGGGGCGGCCCTCGCGGCGGACGACAGCGATCTCGCGCGGAGTTTCGTTGATCTCGCCGCCGACCGCGGCGTCGCCGTCGACCCGGCACTGGCCGATCAGGTGAAGGCCGCGCAAGTCAGCGACGCATCGGTCAGCCACACCGCGGGCCGCTTCGTCCAAGGCTTATGGACCGGCGAGCCCGTCGATGTCGCGAGCTTGGCCGGTACGGCGTTCGGCGACCTTTTCGTCTTCGGCGATATCCGCGACGCCGCCCGCGAAGGCACACGCTATCTCACCGGCCAGCACGCCGATCCGTGGATCCTAGGTCTTGCCGGCGTCGGGCTTGCGATCACCGCGGGAACTTATGCCTCGCTCGGCGCGGGAGTTCCGGCACGAGCCGGTGCCACGCTGTTCAAGGTTGCGCGCCGCACCGGCCGGCTCAACCCAGCGCTTGTGACCCGGGTCGCGCGCGATGTCGTGAAGGTGGAAGAGGCGGGAGGCCTCGCCGATCTCGCCGGGAATGTCGGCCGTGTCGAAAGTAAAGCCGGCGCGAATGCCGCGCTCGATAGTCTGAAGATGGCCGAGACGCCGGAGGACGTGTCGCGCTTCGCGCGGCTCGCGGCGGCCAAAGGCGGCAAAACCCGCGCCGTCATCAAATTGCTCGGGCGCGGCGCCATCGTGCTTGCCGCCGGCGCCCTCGAATTGGCGAATTGGGTTTTGTGGGCGGCGTTTCTGCTGCTCGGCTTTGCCTCGTCATGCAAAGCGGCCACCGAACGCGCGACGTTAAGTTACATCCGCTGGCGCAAGGAGCGTGCTGTGCAGAGTGCTCTCGCGACCGCGCTGCTGCCCGTCTAACCGCGCATTCAGGCGCGGATGACCTGGCCGGCCAATTCCGGCAATGACGCCGCTTCCAGCGCGTCGTCGAAATTGCGCAAGCCCGGGCGCGGCGCATTGACCAGCACCGACATGTTGCCCGGCTTGTGCTTGTTGGTGCGCATCAGTTCGTGCGCGTATGGGATCTTGGTCCACGGAAACACGTCGCTCATGCACGGATCGATGCGACGGTCCATGACGAAACGGTTGGCGGCGCTCGCCTGTTTCAGATGCGCGAAGTGCGAGCCCTGCACGCGCTTCTGCCGCATCCACACGTAGCGGGCATCGAACGTGATGTTGTAGCCCGAGGTGCCTGCGCAAAACACCACCATACCGCCACGCTTGACCACCAGACACGATACCGGGAAAGTCGCTTCGCCCGGGTGCTCGAACACGATGTCGACGTCGCGTTTGCCGGTTATTTCCCAGATTGCCTTGCCGAAGCTCCGCGCCTCTTTCACCCAGACGTCGTATTCCGGCGTGCCGACTTTCGGCATCGCGCCCCAGCATTTGAATTTGCTGCGGTTGATGACGCCCTTGGCGCCGAGATTGAAAACATATTCGGATTTTGATTCGTCGGAGACGATGCCGATGGCATTGGCGCCGGAGGCAGCGACGAGCTGCACGCCGAAAACGCCGAGGCCGCCGGAGGCGCCCCACACCAGAACGTTATCGCCGGGCTTCAACGTGTGCGGCGCATGGCCGAACAGCATGCGGTAAGCAGTGGCAAGCGTCAGCGTGTAGCACGCCGCTTCTTCCCAGGTCAGATGCGGCGGCTTCTGCATGAGCTGGCGCGACTGCACGCGGCAGAACTGCGCGAACGAGCCGTCAGGCGTCTCGTAGCCCCAGATGCGCTGTGACGGCGACAGCAGCGGGTCGCCACCGTTGCAGTCCTCGTCGTCGCCGTCGTCTTGATTGCAGTGAACGATGACTTCGTCGCCGACTTTCCAGCGGTTCACCTTGGGGCCAACGGCCCAAACCACGCCGGAGGCGTCGGAACCGGCAATGTGGAATGGATGCTTATGTCCGTCGAGCGGGGAAACCGGCACGCCGAGCCCGGCCCACACGCCGTTATAGTTGACGCCGGCGGCCATGACGTAGACCAGCGCTTCGTCTTCGCCGATCGGCCACGTTGGCAGCACTTCTTGCTGCATGGATTTTTCTGGCGGCCCGTGGCGCTCCTTGCGGATGGCCCAGGCGTGCATTTGTGGCGGCACGTGCCCAAGTGGTGGAATCTCGCCGATGTCGTAAAGGTCCTTAAGCGGCGCGGCTGAAGGCCTCTTTTGCTGGGCGACGGCCATGGCGGGCTCCGGCTGATCTCCACACTTACAAGCGGCGCGAGTGTGCCGTAGTTCATGTTGCAGTGCAATAAGCACTTCGGAGGGCGAGTGTTCCATCAACAGGCGATCCCACGAAGGGCTGACAGAATTAGCCGCAACCCGTAAGGTCGGGA
>DATNNI010000018.1:0-4384 GCA_035601915.1 Xanthobacteraceae bacterium | reverse complement strand
GCTGGCGCGCGCGCTCGAGCCCGACCCCAACCGGACGGCGTCATTCTCTGAAATCGGCATCCACGAAGGCGTCGTGGTGGTGCGCAGCACCTACAGCGGCGCCGTCGTCACCGATCGGCTCGATGAAGTCGACTTCCAGCTAGCGTGGCCTTCGATCTCACGCAGCTTCGGCGCCACAGGCCGGTTCGTTTGGCATGACCAACCCGTGGAAACGAGTTTTGCGCTGAGCGATTTCCTTGCGGCGCTCACCGGCGAGAAGAGCGGCGTCAAAATGCGGCTCTCCAGCGCGCCGTTGAAAGTAACATTTGATGGCGGCGCCAGCGATCAACCGTCGCTGAAGCTCGACGGCATGCTCAGCGTCGAATCGCCGTCGCTGCGCGAGGCGCTGCGCTGGGCCGACGCGCGCCAGCTGCCGTTCGGCGGGTTTGGCAGGTTTGCGCTGCGGGCGCAAAGCAGCATGGCCGACGGCATTGTGTCGATGTCGGGGGTCAACGTCGAACTCGACGGCAATGTCGCCGAGGGCGCGATCACGGTGTCGACCGACCGTCACACCATCCAGGGCACGCTTGCGGCCGACGCGCTCGATCTCACGCCTTATGTGTCCGGAATTCATTTGTTGGCGGAACACGACCGCAATTGGGATCAGTTGCCGCTGGGGGTCGACGGTTTCGACAACGTGAATCTCGATCTTCGGCTTTCGGCCGCCAACGTAAAAATAAGCAACGCGCAACTCGGGCGCACCGCGGTCGCCGCCAATATCCGCAACGGCAAGCTCGACGTGACTATCGGTGAATCGCAAGCCTTCGGCGGCGTCGCCAAGGGCTCATTCGGTCTTGCCCGCGACGACGCCGGAGTGACGGTGGTCTCGCATGTCCAATTCGTCGAAGTGGATCTGGAAAAATGCCTTTCTCAGGTCTTCGGCATTCGCAAGCTCGAGGGCCGCGGCAGCCTCGCGCTCAATGTTGAGGGATCGGGATCGTCGGTGCTGGCGGTAACCAACACGCTCGGCGGTACGGCCAACTTGATGGCCCATGACGGCGCACTCGCCGGAATCAATGTCGAGCAGTTGCTGCGCCGGCTCGAACGGCGACCGCTGTCGGGCAACGGGGACTTCCGCAGTGGCCGGACGCCGTTCGACAAGTTCACGCTCAACCTGAAGATCGATCAGGGGCAAGTCGCCGTTGAGGACATGCACGTCGAGGGCCCAGCGGTGCGGGTTGCAGTGGCCGGCCAAGTCTCCGTTCCGACCCGCGATCTCGATCTCAAAGGGGTGGCGACGCTGATGTCGAGCGCCAGCGCCAGCGAATTCGACCTGCCCTTCGTGGTTCAAGGCCAGTGGGACGATCCGATCATGCTGCCGGACGCCCAGAGCCTGATCCGCCGTTCGGGCGCTGCGGCGCCCTTGCTTGACGCCATCAAAGCGCACAATGCCGGCGCCGCCGTACGCTCGGTGATCGACAAGCTGATGGCCGCCCCGGCCGTCACCAATACCCCGGCGCCGGCGCAGTAGCCGGCGGACCACGCGTTCGGCCGGCGGCCGGCGGCCGGCGTGCCCCTGCCCGAGCGATAGATTATGCTGGCGATCTTGCGAATCAGCGCGGGCTTCCCCCCGCGACGAGGGCAGGATGCTCAACCGCCTCACGCGCGCATTGGTCAAGGTGGTGGTGGCGTCGATTATTGTCGGGACAATTCTCGCCCATTTCGGCATCACCACCGAGGAGCTGATGAAGACGGCCGGATTCTCGTCCGACCGGCTGACCGACTTTGCGCGCGCGGGGTTCGCCTGGGCGCTGCCCAACCTCATGCTCGGCGCGGTGGTGATCGTCCCGCTCTGGTTTCTTATTTATTTGTTCCGGCCGCCGGGCGAAAGCCGCGATTGACGGCCATCATTGGCTCGGCGCGCCGCGGCCGCCGGTCACCTTTGCCAGCAGCGACGCAACAATGACGGCGACGCCGACCACGGCGACCATGATGCTGCACACCGCGTTCATCTCCGGCTTCACGCCCAAACGCACCTCCGAATAGATTCGGATCGGCAGCGTCGTCGCGCCTGGCCCGGTGGTGAAGCTGGCGATGACCAGATCGTCGAGCGAAAGCGCAAAAGCCAGCATCCACGCGGCGGCAATCGCCGGGAAGATGAGCGGCAGCGTCACCGACAAAAAAGTGCGCGACGGCGAGGCGCCGAGATCCATCGCGGCCTCTTCCAGGCCGGTGTCGAAATCAACCAGCCGCGACTGCACGATGATGGTGACAAAACACATCGCCATGGTGGTATGGGCGATCGCCACCGTCCAAAAGCCGCGATCCGCGGCGACGGCGACAAACAACAAAAGTAACGACAATCCGGTGATGACCTCGGGCATGACCAGCGGCGCATAGATCATGGCCGAGAACATCACCCGGCCGCGAAACCGGCCGAAACGAACCAGCGCCAGCGCCGCCAGCGTTCCCAATATTGTTGCCGCCGTCGCCGAAATGAGCGCCAAGCGGAGGCTGATCAGCGCCGCGTCGATGAGCGGCGCGTCGGCCAGAAGTTCGCCGTACCAGCGCACCGACCAGCCGCCCCACACCGTCACCAGCCGCGAGTCGTTGAACGAATAGATCACCAGAATGGCGATCGGCAGATAAAGAAACGCCATTCCGGCGACGATGGTTGCGGCGTTGAAGGCTGAGACTTTGCGCAAAAACTAATCTCCCGCCGCCGCCCGCATCGCCTGGTTCTGGTAGACGACGATTGGAGTCACCAGCAGGCAAAGGAGAACGACCGCGACCGCCGACGCCGCCGGCCAGTCTTTGTTGCCGAAAAACTCCATCCAGATCGTCTGCCCGATCATCGGCGAGTCCGAGCCGCCAAGCAGGTCCGGGATAACGAATTCGCCGACGATGGGGATGAAACACAACAGCACGCCCGCGACCATGCCGGCGGACGACAGCGGCAAAGTGATCAGCCAGAAAATCCTCCAGCGCGGACAGCCGAGATCGGCCGCCGCTTCGATCAGGGCCTGGTCCATTTTCTCCAGCGAAGCGTAGAGCGGCAGCACCATGAACGGCAGATAAGAATAGACCACGCCGATATAGATCGCGGTCTCGGTCGAAAGCCATACCGGCGGCTCTTTCACAATCCTAAGCGCCATCAATGCCTGATTGAGCAGACCGTCGTGCTGCAAAATGTTCATCCAGGCGTAAATGCGAATGAGCAGCGAGGTCCAGAACGGCAGGATGGTGAGCAGCACCAAAACCGCTTGCCAGCGCCGCGGCGTGCGCGCAATCGCATAAGCCAGCGGATAACCGATCGCGAGCAGGATCAGCGTCGAGAAGGCGGCGATCTCCACGCTTTTGACGTAGGACAAAACGTAAAGCGGATCGGAGGCGAGCAAGCGGTAATTGTCAAACGAGAGACCGGTCAAAAAGGCGGCCAATCCGCTCCAGCCGGCCGCCAAGTCGAACACCGGCAAATAGGGCGGCTGGGCCAGCGCGGTTTGCGACAGGCTGATCTTTAGGACGATCAGAAAAGGGATAAGAAAGAAAACCACAAGCCAGGCGTAAGGGACACGCACCACCAGCTTTCGCCACAGCGGCGCCTGCGCCGGAGCGGCCGCGTTGTCGTCGGCCGTGATTGCCGGCGTCGTCATTGCGTCAGCACGATTGCGGCATCGGCGGCAAAGCTAAGCCACACGTCGTCGCCGACCGCCGCGACGCGATAGCCTCCACCGCCGCCGACATTCGCGAGCACCGCCTTGATGACGCAGCCCTCGCCGACCCGTACCCTGTAGACCGAGGTATCGCCGAGATAGCCGACGTCAACGACCTTGCCGGCCATGGAATTCTCCGGCGCCGGCAGCGGCGGCTCGCGGCCGACGCGGATCTTCTCCGGCCGTACAGCGACGCCGACTGCTGCGCCCGGCGTCGCATCCGGTTTGACCGCAGTGCGCAAGGTCCCCGCCGCCGTATCCTCGACGCTGCGGCGGTCGTCGCCAAGCCGGCCTTCAAACAAATTCACCTCGCCGACGAAGTCGGCGACCCAGCGCGACTTCGGCTGTTCGTAAACTTCCGGCGCCGGGCCGACCTGAACCAGCCGTCCCTGATCCATGACGCCGATGCGGCTCGCGACCGTCATGGCTTCGCTCTGGTCGTGGGTGACGATGATGAAAGTCAGCCCCAGCCGGCGTTGCAATTCCATCAGCTCGAATTGAGTTTCGCCGCGCAGCTTCTTGTCGAGCGCCGCCATCGGCTCGTCGAGCAGCAGCACTCGCGGCCGTTTGACCAGCGAACGCGCCAGTGCGACGCGCTGGCGCTGCCCACCCGAAAGCTCGCTTGGTTTGCGACGGCCGAAATTCTCAAGCTTCACCAGCGCCAGCATGGCGGCAACCCGCGCGGCGATTTC
>DATNNI010000017.1:0-3575 GCA_035601915.1 Xanthobacteraceae bacterium | reverse complement strand
AAGTTTCATAGCTCTTCTTCTGGATCAGACAATGGCTGGAGCTCGATCTCGCCGGAAAACCGGGACCCACTTTTCCGGATCGCGCTCAAAGAATTCTGGCGGGCACAGCCGTCCTTAAGGAAGATTCGCAAAGGAAGATTTGCGCCCAAAAAGGAAGCCCGGCCAAAAGGACCGGGCACACCTTGCTCGTTGCGGCGCAATATAGTCAGAAATCGCCGGAAAACAATGCGTTGTTTGCGATTTGGCGAGCTGATTTTCGCAACGTCTCGCGGCCGGTTTCAGGCGCTGTCGGCCGGATCGGCCGGATAGACCCCGCGCAGCACTTCCTCGAAGTGGTTTTTGACAGATTCGTTACAGAGGCAGGCCCGGGCGCGGAGAGTTTCGGGGTCGAGCACCAGGATCGATCCGCGGCGGGTCGCCAAAACCCCTTCGGCCTTGAAGGCCTGGATCACGCGGCTGGCGTAGCTGCGGCCGACCCCGAGCAGGGTCGCGAGTTGTTCATGGGTGAGCGGCACGACGTTGTCGCCGTCGGCGCGCTCCATCGCCGAAATGATCCATTTGGCGGTGCGCTGCTCGATCGAATGGATCGCGTTGCAGGCGGTCGACTGGAACATCTGGGCGAGCATGCAGTCCGCATAACGTGCGAACACGTTGCTCAGCGTGGCCGACTTTGCTTTGGCCGCATTCAGCTTTCCGATCGCAAGGCGCACAAACGGGCCGCTGAATTTGACGGTGATGCGGGTATAGGCCGGCAGGCTTCCCTCGCTGACGATGCCGCCGACCGCGCCTTCGCGGCCGACCAGAATGGTTTCGACGTCGCGGCCGTCCTCATTGGGAACCAAAAACGACGCAAGACTCGGCCCGCAGGGAAAGTGGACGATCTGGACATTGTCGCCGGCATTGTAAAGCAGGTCATTCGCCTTGCCTTCTTCCGGCGCAAGGTGCGGCGCGATCAGCGCAAAGTCGCTGGCGCTGAGCCGCCGCAACAGGTTGTTGAATGGCCGTTCGAGGCCGTCCACCGTCGCTCCACGCCCCGCAGCCATCGCAAAGCCCTTTCCGCTCCGTGAACGGACGATAACTGATCCTGTCCGACTTATGTGTTCACAAGTGCACAGACAACGGAAGGGCGATGTGATGATTTCCGGGAACCGGCCGAGGCGCTTGATGGCTTCGGTGACGGCTGTCCACTCCCGGATTCGACCCGGCCCTTCGACCAAAACGTAACCTCTGATCCGGCGAGATCATGGAACCCGCGTCTCACCACGGCATGCCCGGCGATGTGTTGATTGTCGAGGATGATCCGATCATCGCGCTCGACTTCGAGGACACGATTCTGGGCTTTGGGGTAAGGGCGGTGCGGATCGCGGGAAATGTGGCGAGAGCGCTCGACCTGATTGCCGAGCGTATCCCGGATTTTGCGTTGCTCGATGTCGGACTGACCCGTGAAAAGAGCTTCGCCATCGCCGAGCGGCTGGAAGTGCTGGAGATTCCCTTCGTCTTTGTCAGCGGATATGGCGCCGATGTCAGCGTTCCGAGCGCCTTCGCCGACCGGCCGCGGCTGCCCAAGCCCTATTCGACCGACGCGCTGAGGGCGTTGCTGAGAAGCCGGGCAGGTAAAGCGATCGAGGGTTGAGCGCGCCAACCGGCAGCATCGCGACAGCCGGCGGATGTTGCTACCCCTGCTTGGGATCGAGCGTCGTCGACCACAGCGCGGTGTCGGCGCGATCGCGCAAGGTCACCGTCATCTGCCCCGAGGCGCCGTCGATCTTGACGTGACCGAAGAACTGCATGCCGGCCGATGGCGGCAGATTCTGCTGGCCGGGGGCCGGCGCCTTCATGAATCGCACTTCGGGGCCGAAGCTGTTGTCGAGCTGGTTCGGCCCGAAGGTCCCGGCATGCAGGGGGCCGGAGACGAATTCCCAGAACGGCTCGAAATCGCCGAATTGGGCCTTGTCGGGGCTGTAGTAATGCGCGGCGGTGTAATGCACATCCGCCGTCAGCCACACGGTGTTGACGACGCCCGACGTCTTGATGAAGCGCAGCAGGTCGGCGATTTCGAGTTCACGGCCGCGCGGCGGTCCGTCGCCTTGCGCAAACGCTTCCGAGCCTGATTTATTCGCGGCGTCATCATAAACCACCAGGCTGAGCGGCATGTCGGAGGCGATCACCTTCCAGGTGGCGCGCGAGTTCGTCAGCGCCCGCTTCAGCCAGGCGAGCTGGTCGGGCCCGATGAAATAGCTGTCCGGACCGTAAGCGGCTTCCTGGTTCGGACCGTTGGGGCCGCGATAGCTGCGCTCGTCCAGCATGAACACCTCGAGATGCGGGCCGTAGCCGAGGCTGCGATATACCCGGCCCGGCTCGACAATGCTTTCACGCATCGGATACATCTCGTGA
This sequence comes from Xanthobacteraceae bacterium, assembly GCA_035601915.1. Classification (GTDB taxonomy): domain Bacteria; phylum Pseudomonadota; class Alphaproteobacteria; order Rhizobiales; family Xanthobacteraceae; genus BOG-931. The sequence continues at coordinate 1,181 of DATNNI010000017.1, read as the reverse complement.
AACGCGCGCGCGGCGCGCGCGGCCAGCAGCGCGATGTCGCGCTCCCGGTAGGCGGCGGGAAGCTGTTTGGACGGCGACCAGTTGTTGGTGACCTCGTGGTCATCCCATTGCACGAAGATCGGCACCTCGGCGTTGAAGGCGCGCACATTCTCGTCGAGAAAATTGTACTTGTGCGCCGCGCGGAATTCGTCGAGCGTCTCCGCGACTTTTGCCTTTTCGGGGATCGTGACGTTCTTCCAGATCGTGCCGCCGGGCAATTTGACCTCGGCGGCAATGATGCCGTCGGCATAGATGGTATCGCCGGAATGAATCAGGAAATCCGGCTGGTGCTTGCGCATGGCGGCGAAGCTGAGCATGCCGCCGTCGTCGGGATTGATGCCCCAGCCTTGTCCGGCCACATCGCCGCCCCAGACGAAACTGACGTCGCGCCGGTCGCTCGGCGCGGTGCGGAATCGGCCGACCACCGGTTCGCTGGAAATGTTGATATGCGACAGGTCGCGGAACCTTACTCGATAAAAAATATCCTGCCCCGCGGGGAGATTTTCCAGCAGCATTTTGGCGGTGAAGTCGCTTTCGGGCAGCGCCGCGATCGGCGGCAACACCCGCGCATTTCTGAATGACTCCGAGGTGGCGACCTCGACCAGCATTTGCGACGGCCGGTCCGCCCGCGCCCATACCACACCGCCATCGGCACTGACGTCGCCGGATTGCACGCCATGGGCGATCCGCGGCCGATCGGCGGCGCGGCTGAGATAGGGCATCGCGATGACGCCGAGCGCACCGGCGCCGGTCGAAAGAAAACGCCGGCGGGAGAGCTTGCGGAAAACCTTGCGCGGAATTTCAATCGTCATGCAAAGCCTCCTTGTCGGCCCGCTTTCGCCCGAAACGCTTTAGGAAGATGATGTGACGGCGCGATTACAGCGGATATCGCCTACGAGGTCCCGGTCACCCGGAATGGGGCGCCGGCCCTTTGCGGGTTTTGCGGCATGCTCATCAGCAGCGCCTTGCGGTCGGCCACCGCGTCATGGAATTGCTCGAGCGCGATATTGAAAGCGGTCAGGGAACCCTGCTGGATCGCGCCTTGCTCGAAGCAGAGCAGCGTCTTGCGCAGGATGTCGTCCGCCTCGGATTGCATCTGGTCGAGTTCTTCAGCCGAATCGCTGCGGCGCGCGGCCGCGAGC
>DATNNI010000016.1:0-8969 GCA_035601915.1 Xanthobacteraceae bacterium | reverse complement strand
GGTCGGGGCCTTTCACCATGCCCCCAATATGGGCCGAGTCTGTGGCCGGGAAAAGGATGGTTCCCGTCATTGCGAGGAGCCAACGGGCCGGGCCCGTTGGCTCGCAATGACGATTGCTTCAAGATTTCTTCAGGACTTGCGTGACGTGCTCGACCTGCGGCGCCCCGGCGAAATAATGGCCGACCAGCTTTCGCCATTCCTGAAAGTCGGGTGAGCCGCGAAAATCGACGGTGTGATTCTCCAGCGTCTCCCAGGAAACGAACAAGCGGTACTGACTCGGATGCTCGATCGAGCGGCTGAGTTCCATACCGTGACAGCCCTTGGCGCGCGCAAACAGCGGCAGCGCATTTTTCACGGCGGTTTCGAATGCCGACTCCATACCGGTTTTGACCTCGATGGACGCAATCTCGGTGATCATGACGCCTCCCGCCTCCCCACAAACGCGCGGACCCTAGCATCATAACGATGAGGTGGAAGGACGGCCACGCCGATGCAAGCGAGGCGCTCGCTCAGCCGACCGGCGCGCCAAATACGCGAAAGACGACCGGGCCGGCGATAAAAAATGTCAGCAAAGCGGCACGCCAGCGGGGCGCGCTGATACCCTCGGCAAGCGATAAGCCAGCGAGCGGCACGATTGCGGCAAGCGGGAGGTAATAGCGCGGATAAGCGCCGGCGAGCCAGCCGGTCGCCACGTAGTAGCTGTAGTTGTAGCCGACGAGGAACGGGACAATCGTGGCCAAGCCGAGCGCGCCGGCGATGACGATGACATCGAGCTTGGTTTCTTCCCGGCGCCAGACGCGGCGCACCGAAACGATCAGACCGGCGGCAGCGCAGAGCAGGGTGGCGACCGGAATGGCAAGCATGGCGTATTGGAAGGCGGTGCGGCCGGCGAGCGTGGGCATCCAATTGGCGATGAACTCGCCGCCGAAGTACATCAAATACCCGGCGAAGGATTTGCGCGGCAGATCGGCCCAGCCGAAATTGCGCACACCCTCCTCGACAGTCGCGAGCAGCGCGTGCGTCGGCGGCACCGGACTGCCGTACTGAACCACGTAGATCAAATAAGGTGCGGCGGCGAGGAGGAAGGCAAACGCCGTCGCCGCAAGCCACGTCAGCGGCGCGCGCTTGCGCCAGATCATATACACGACGACAGCGCTGATCATCGGCGCGGTCAGCACGAGCCCGGTGAGTTTGGCCCAAGCTGCGATAATCACGCCGCCGAGCGCCAAAGCGAACCACCGGCGCCGTCCGGTCGCGACCGTCTGCCAGGCGCCAAGCGTCGCGAGCGCGCCGCCGAGGAAGGCCATGTTGTCGTTGGTCACCGCGGCGGCGAGCTGCACCAGCACCGGAATGAACGCGAGCGGCACCGCGAGCGCCCAAAATTCCGGCCGGGAAAATTGGGCATCGAGCGCGATCATGAGCAGCGCCGCGAGCCCGATGGCGGCGAGCGCAACGTTGAGCATGCGATAGGCGAACACGGCCTGCGGATGGCCTTCGAGCGGCGGGCCGATGGCGGCGAGCAGCGCGTAATAAATGGGAGGGTGATCGAGAAAATTGGGAGTAGCGGTGAATTCAAAGGTCTTCGGATCGATCAGGCGCAAACTGTCCAATTGCGGCCACGGATTGCCGGTGGCCTTAATCTGCGCCGCGAAGGAGATGTGCTGCGGCTCATCAAATCCGGTGGTGATGCTCCTGCGTGCCGCGCTATCGGCGCAAGCGAATACGAAGACGGCGAGAATAGCCACGGCAACGAGCAGATTGCCGATCGCCGGAGCGGTTCGGTGGGCCATGACTGCGGGTGTGGCGGTGGTCGACACATGACTGAAATGCCGGTGGAGGGGTTAAATTTTCGCTAGAACGTGCGTAGATACGACTATATTCACCAACCGCGGCAGGCTGATCATGATTGACGTGCATTACTGGACCACGCCCAACGGCCATAAAGTCACGATTTTCCTCGAAGAGGCCGGGCTCGAGTACAAACTCTTCCCGATCAACATCGGCAAAGGCGAGCAGTTCAAACCCGACTTTTTGGCGATCGCCCCGAACAACCGCATTCCCGCCATTGTCGATCACAAGCCGGCCGACGGCGGCAAGGCGATTTCAATATTCGAATCCGGCGCGATCCTGCTCTATCTCGCCGACAAGACCGGCAAGTTCATTAGCCGCGATTTGCGCGGACGCACCGAAGCGGTGCAGTGGCTGTTCTGGCAAATGGGCGGGCTCGGCCCGATGGCCGGCCAGTACAATCATTTCGGCAATTATGCGCCGGATAAGATTCCCTATGCCATTGACCGCTATCGTAACGAGGTCAACCGCCTCTATGGCGTGATGAACAAAAGACTTTCCGACCGCGATTTCCTCGCCGGCGATTATTCCATCGCCGACATGGCGTCGTATCCGTGGGTCGTTCCTTGGGAGCGCCAAGGCCAGAACATCGCCGACTTCCCGCATCTCAAACGCTGGCTGGATGCGATCGCCGACCGCGACGCGGTCAAGCGCGCCTACGCCAAAGCGAAGGAGATCAATCCCAATCCGGGTGGTATTCGCACCGCCGAGGAGCGCGCCATCCTGTTCGGCCAGACCGCGCAGTCGGTCGAAAGCCTGGCGCGGTAATTCCCCGCGGTGTCCGGGCGGCGCCTATTGGTTGGCGCCGCCGAAGAAACCGGTAATCTTCCAGGCGCCGCCTTCTTTGACGTAGCACATCTGGTCGCCGCCGAGGCCGCCGATGGCCTCCATCGGGGCGAAGCCCGCTTTACCCGACGGCAACGCGATGTGCAGGAATGCCGGCTGGTTCGGATCCTGCGGCGGCGCGCTGTCGGACAATATGCGCACCATGTTGAGGCCGAGCTTTTCAACGACCGGTGCATTCGGCTGCGGCGCACCGCGAACTTCGATGCCGTCGCGCAGCGGATAGCCCCAGTCCAGCGCTTGGGTCTTGGTCGATTGGACCAGGGTTTCGAACGCTTGCTGATCGACAACGGGGTCCGCTGGTCCGCAAACGACTCCCGCGTGATCGGGCAGGGCGGTGGTTGTCGGATCGTCGGCCATATTGGCGAGCGCCATCCAGCCGGAGCCGTCCTTGGCGTCGAGATTAAGGGCGCTCGCGAGATTGGCGAGAGGCGGCTTGTGCTTGTCGGCCAAGTCCTTCTCTTGCATCCAGAAGAAACCCTGGCTCACCACCAGCTTGCCGAGGCCGTTGCGGTCCTTTCGCTTCGCGATTTCGCCAAGCTGCTTGTGAAATGCAATGTAGCTCGGATCGTTGTTGACCGTGGGTGGCGTCACCGCGAGCGGCTTGTAGGGTTTGATCGGAGCCGACGGCGGCGGCTTGAAGCCGCCGGACGGCATCGGCACCTGCGGGGGATTTTGCGCGCGGCCCAAACCGGGGGTGAGCGCGATGGCACCGATGACGGCGAAGACGAATGTCGTGGCGATGGAGAAATGGCGCATCGCTTGATCTCCGGTTGGGCTTATCGCTGCAATAACCTACAGAAAGACGTCAACGGTTACGGGCGAATTGCGACCGCCGTGCGGCGATTTCCACTGATATTAGTGGCGGCCCACCGCACAATGCTGCTGTCCGGACATTAGTGGCGAGAACGTCTCGTCTGGAACCAGCCTATTGGTTTCGCATTAATCGCCGGGGGGCGCGTCGTTTGTTTTTCGCGGCCCTCTCTGATTTCGCCCATCGGGCCGCCGTGCGGCGGCATTGGTGCCATGAACTCCTCGCTCGCCGCGCTCAACGCGCTGAATTTCTTCATGGCCGACGTGCACGGCGGGTTGGGCCCGTTCCTCGGCGTATTCCTGCAAGCGCGTCAGTGGTCGCCGGCACAGATCGGCATTGTCATGACTATCGGCGGCATTGCCGGAATGGTGGTGACCACCCCCGCCGGAGCGCTGATCGATCGCACGCGGTATAAACGGACGATCGTCATCGCCACCGCGATCATCATAACCGTCGCCTCGCTCGCGATCCTGATAAAGCCGGATTTTGCGGTTGTCAGCGGCGCACAAGTCATTTCCGGGATCGCCGGCGCTGCGATCGGGCCGGCGATCGCCGCCATCACACTGGGGCTGGTGCGTCAGAATGGCTTTGCCCACCAGCTCGGGCACAATGAAGCTTTCAACCACGGCGGCAATGTCGTGGCCGCGGCGCTTGCCGGAGGCATCGGCTATTTCGCTGGCCTCGGCGCCGTCTTTGTGATTCTCGCGGTCATGGCGCTTTTTTCCGTCGTCGCGACTTATTTCATAAATCCCCGCGAAATCGATCATCGGGCCGCGCGGGGCGCTGGAGAAAACAAAGACGACGGCGTGGCGAATTTCGCCGTCCTGTTGCGGTCGAAAGAGCTGCTGGTGCTCGGCGCCACGTTGACGTTGTTTCATCTCGGCAACGCGGCGATGCTGCCGCTGCTCGGGCAGGCCGGTGTTGCGCACGACGGCAGCAACCCGAGCGCGTTCACCGCCGCCACCATCATTGTCGCGCAAACGACAATGGTGCCGATGGCGCTTTTGGCCGCGCGGCTAGCCCAATCGCAAGGCTATTGGACTGTGTTTTTGCTGGCGCTGATTGCGCTGCCGATCCGTGGCGTCACCGCTTGCCTGGTGAGCGGACCTTTGGGGCTTGCGCCGGTGCAGATTCTCGACGGCGTCGGCGCCGGTATTCTTGGCGTTGCGGTGCCGGGGCTGGTGGCGCGCATTCTTTCGGGCACAGGGCACGTTAATGCCGGACTTGGCGCGGTCATGACCTTGCAGGGTGTTGGCGCGGCGCTCAGCCCTGCGATTGGGGGACTGGTGGCGCAGCGTTTCGGATACCCCGCCGCGTTTCTCGTGCTTGGCGCCATCGCCGCCGTCGCGCTGGTGCTGTGGCTTTTGGCGCGGCCGCTTATGGCGCCGGCCTGCGCCAGACCTCCGGAGGAGGATGCGGCCAAGGCGAAGTTCGCCGCCTGACGCCGCCTACTTCAATCCGAAGTAAGCCCGCCGCAGCGCGTCGTTCTCCTGCATGGCGGCTACCGTGCCGCAAAATCCGATGCGGCCGGCCTCGAGCGTATAAACGCGATCAGCCAACGCGAGAAACTTCACGTTCTGCTCGGCGATCAACAGCGCCAGCGTTTGCGAACGGAATTGTGCCAGCACGCCGATCACTTCCTTGACGTAACGCGGCGACAATCCAGACGACGGCTCGTCCATCACCAGAAGCCGGGGATTACCGGCGAGCGCTTTGGCAACGCCGAGCATCTTGCGCTGTCCGCCGGACAGGCTGCCGGCGAGCGCTCGGCGGCGCTCGGCCAGCGCGGGAAACAGGCCGAAAAGCTGGGCCATGCGCCCGCGCGCTTGCGCCCTGGGAATAAATTGCGCGCCGATCAAAATATTTTCTTCGATGCTCAGGCCGGGGAATCCCGATGTCTCCGACATAAAGACGATGCCGCGCTTTACGCGCTGATCGGTGCGCAGCCGAGTGATGTCTTCGCCGGCGAAATCGATGCGGCCGTTCCACGGCTCGACCAGCGACATGATGGTTTTCAGCAAGGTGGTTTTGCCCGCGCCATTGGCGCCGAGCAGCACCACCGTTTCGTTCTCGTTGACGCGCAGATCGACGCCCCACAACACCTGCATGCGCCGGTAACCGGCAGTGATGCCGGCGATAGCGAGCAGCTGCGGCCCCTCACGCGGCATGCTCGTCTCCGAGAAAGACTTCCACCACCTGGGCGTTTCTGGCGGCTTCGGCCAGACGGCCCTCGAAAATCTCTTTGCCGGCATTCATGACAATAATGCGGTCGGTAATCTGGTCGATGAATCCCATCAGGTGTTCAACTACCAGCAACGCGATGCCGCTGCGCGCCAGTTCTTTCATTTTTGCCGCCACGCGCTCGAGCTCCGCCGGATTGAGCCCGGCCGCCAGCTCGTCCACGAGCAGGAGCTGCGGCCTTGTCGCCAGAGCCCGCGCCAGATCAAGCATCTTTTGCTGCGCGCTGTTGATCTCGCCGGCGGGTTTGTCGGCAAAAGCTGCAAGCTCGAGCGATGCCAGGATCGCATCGCCGTCGGCCGCGCCGTCGCGGCCGCCACCATACGCAAGCGCGATCTCGACATTCTGGCGCACGGTCAGGCTGAGAAACGGACGTGGCACCTGGAAAGTGCGGTTGATGCCGGCGTGCACCAGCCGATGTGACGGCAATCCACCAATGGGGCGGCCCTCGAAGCGAATGTTTCCGGAGTCGGGCGGGTAAAGACCGGAGATGACGTTGATGCAGGTGGTCTTGCCCGAGCCGTTCGGACCGACGAGGCCTAAAATTTCGCCGCGGCCGATGGCGAAGCTCAAATTGTCCAGCGCGCGAAATCCGCCGAAGCGCTTCACCACGCCGTCGACGTGCAACAGCGGCGCCGCGTCAGGGGACATCGATGCCCCGGCGTTGCAGGAGCGAGATCAGCCCATTCGGCAGGAACAGTACCAACCCCATGATCAGCGCTCCGTAGATGAGCTGAAAGTATTGCGGCGTCGAAATGCCGACGGCGTTGTAGATGCCGTAAAGCACGATCACGCCGAGGATCGGTCCGAGGACGGTGGCACTCCCGCCGAACAGCACGAACACGATGGAGAAGATGGTGAATTCAACGCTGAACACGGTCTCCGGATAAAACACCGACACGTACCAGGCGAAGACTCCGCCGGCGAGGCCCGCGACCAGCGCGCTCAGCAGCCAGGCGATGATGCGTTCGCGCACCACGTTGATGCCGGCCATACCGGCGCTGATCGGGTCTTCGCGAATGGCTCGCAGCGCCATGCCGAAATGCGAGTAGCGGAGATAAATGACTAATCCCAACGTTGCGGCAAGGGTCGCAAGTGCCGTGCCGTAGGCGAAGGTCGGATTGAACACGCCGTTCAGGCTGATGCCGTAGGGACCTTTGGTGATGCTTTCCAGGTTCGGGTTCGACACCACCTGCAACATCGCCAGCGCCGCCGCGAGGTTGGCGATCGAGAAATACGCGCCGGACAAGCGAAACAGCGGGGTGAGCAGCAGCGCGAACGCGACGGCGGCGGCGGCGCCGGCCGCCAACGCAACCAGCGGCGGCGCATGTAAATGTATCACCGCCAGCGAGAAGCCATACGCGCCGGCGCCGAAAAATCCGACATAGCCGAACGGCAAATAGCCGGTGAAGCCGTAAATGATGTTCAGTCCCTGCGCCAGCGTCATGGCGATGATGAAGTTGAACAGCAACAGATGATTGCTGTAGATCGCCGGCAAGACGGCAAACGCCGCGATCACTGGCAGCAGGATCAGGAGCAAGTCGCGCGCGATTTTAGGCACGGCGCACCCGGCGTCCCAACAGCCCGCTCGGCCGTACCAACAAAATCGCGATCAGCAGCACATAGGGCAGAAGATTGGCCCAGCTGCTGAAGTAGCTTTGCATAAGCATGTAGCCGACGCCGTAAATCACTCCGCCCAGCACGGTGCCGAGCGGATTGCCGAGCGAGCCGATAACAATGACGGCGAAGGCGGTGATGGTGATCTCGGCACCCATCGCCGGGGTGATGCTGCCGAGCATGAACGGCGCGAATACACCGGCAACGGCGGCGAGCCCGAGCCCGATGCCGAACGCGATGGCGGAGACGCGGTGCACGTCGATCCCGGCGGCGACCGCCTCCTCGCGATTGTCCATCACCGCGCGGGTGAGATAGCCGAGCCGCGTTTGGTACAAATAAACATAGACCAGCAGCACCGCGCAGCCGCTGGCGATACCGCTGGCCACCCACGATGCCGGAAATGTTTGGCCGAAAATCTCGACCGGGCCGCCCTCGACCGCGTGTCCGGTGAACAAGCTCTCAACTGTCGCAATGGCCTGGCCGAGCTGGTTGCCCGGGATCGAGCGTTCGCTAGTGCCGAAGGCGATGGTCGTCACCGCTTCGATCACCTGCGCGAGACCGAAGAACAAGATGAACGAGAGCATCTCCGGGTCTTTGGCGCGCAGGAGCCGGGGCACCAGCAAATAGTAGATCGGCACGCCGGCAATGGCGAAACCGACGAAGGCGATGACAACGGCCGGAACCGGATTGATGGCAAATAGCGAGAACAGCCAAAACGCCAGGAAAGCGCCGAGCATGAGAAAATCGCCATGCGCCAGATTGACAATGCGCATGACGCCGAAGACGAGATTGAGCCCCAGCCCGATCAGCGAAAAATACAGGCCGAACAAAAGTCCGGCCAGCAGGCTGTAGGTGAACATGAGCCGCGGCTCCGCCGATCGGTCGGCTATCTGTTAGGGGCGCGGATAGACGGGTTTGCCATTAGCGAGTTCGTGCGGCCAGACTGTCACCAGCTTCTGATGATCGTCGTCGCCCGGAAGGAACTGGCCGAGTGGCGTGATCTCGCCGATTTGCGCGCCGTTAGGGTCGAGCTCGAACGTGCCATCCAGCGTCTTCAGGTTTCCCGAAAGCGCGAACACCGCCTTGCGCAGCTCCAGCTGGTCGAGGCTCTCCGCCGTCGCAAGCGTTTTTTCCAGTACCAAGCCGGTGGTGTAGCCGGCGACTGAGTTAAAGCCGAACTCGATCTTGCTGTCGGCGTATTTGTTATGCCAGGCGGTGCTGTAGTCCTTCAGCGACATGCCGAAGTTCGTTTCATAGGAGATTGCCGACGACGGAACGTAGGTGAAGACGTAGCTAAGCCCCTTATCGCCGACATTCTTCTCGAGCAGCTCGGTCTCCAGCCCCGGATAGATCGCGAACAGGAATTTGAACTTGATGCCGCTGTCCTGGACGTTGCGCAGGAAAGCGATGTCGTTCGATGCGTAGCCAAGGTGAATGACGGCATCGGGGTTGGCGGCGCGGATGTTGTTGAGAAGGACGGTGTAGTTCGACGTCTCTGTCGGCACGCCTTCGTCGAATACTAACTCGACGCCGGACGTCGATTCCTTGATGAACTTGCGCACCGCGTTGGCTTGCGTGCCGGTGAAGTCATTGGTGGCATAAAGCATGG
>DATNNI010000015.1:0-4660 GCA_035601915.1 Xanthobacteraceae bacterium | reverse complement strand
CGAGGGTCAGGAATTCCACGGCGAAGGGATTCTCGCGGTGACGAAGGCGCTGCTCGAATCGGGTGTGTCGTATGTTGCGGGTTATCAGGGCGCGCCGATTTCGCACCTGATGGACGTGCTTGCCGACGCCAAGGACGTGCTCGACGAGCTTGGCGTTCACTTCGAAAACTCGGCCTCGGAAGCGGCTGCCGCCGCGATGCTCGCGGCTTCGGTGAACTACCCGATCCGCGGTGCGGTCACCTTCAAGTCGCCGGTCGGCATCAACGTTGCGTCCGACGCCATTGCCAATCTTGCCTCCGGCGGCGTCACCGGCGGCGCTCTGATTATAATAGGCGAGGATTACGGCGAAGGCTCCTCGATCATGCAGGAGCGCTCGCATCCGTTCGCCATGAAGTCGCAGGTGTGGCTGCTTGATCCGCGCCCTAACCTGCCGTCGATCGTCAAGGCGGTCGAGGATGGCTTTGAATTGTCCGAGGTCTCGCACACTCCGGTAATGCTGGAAGTGCGGATTCGCGCCTGCCACGTCCATGGCCGCTTCGCCACCAAGACCAACAAGAAGCCGAGCTTCTCGCTGCGCGAGGCGCTGGAAAACCCGCGCCGCGACATCGAGCGCGTGGTGCTGCCGCCGGCGTCGTATCTTCACGAGCGCGAGAAAGTCGAGCAGCGCTGGCCGGCGGCGGTGAAATTCATCAAGGAGCGCAAGCTCAACGAATTCTTCGGCCCGCCAAACGCTGACGTCGGCATCGTCACCCAGGGCGGCATGTACAATTCGGTGATGCGCGCACTGCAGCAACTGGGCCTCGCTGACGTTTACGGCGAAACCTCGGTGCCGATTTACGTGCTCAACGTCACCTATCCGCTGATTGACGATGAGGTCGCCGCGTTCGCCGCCGACAAAAAAGCGATTCTCGTGGTCGAGGAGGGCCAGCCGGAATTCATCGAGCAAGCGATAAACACCATTCTGCGCCGCCGCGACATCCAGACCAAACTCTCCGGCAAGGATGTGCTGCCGATGGCCGGCGAATACACGCCGATGGTGGTCACCAAGGGGGTGCAGGCGTTTCTCGAACTCCATGCCAAGTCGCTTCTTGGCAATGCACCACCGCCGCCGAGTGCGAATGCGGTGCTGGCCGATCCGGTGGTCAAGCAGCTCGCCAAGACGGTGCCGCCGCGGCCGCCCGGCTTTTGCATCGGCTGTCCGGAACGGCCGATTTTCGCGGCGATGAAACTCGTGCAGCAGGAACTCGGGCCGCATCAGATCGCGGGCGACATCGGTTGCCACCTGTTCGCTTCGCTGCCGCCTTTCAACATCGGCGCCACCACCATGGGCTACGGCTTGGGCCCGGCTTCATCGTCGGCTTTCAATGTCGACGCCGCCAAGCGGCCGATCTCGATGATCGGTGACGGCGGGTTTTGGCACAACGGGCTCTCCACCAGCATCGGCAACGCCGTCTACAACAAACAGAACGGCGTCATCATGGTGGTCGACAACTTCTATTCGGCGGCGACCGGCGGCCAGGACATCATGTCGTCGCGCGCCGAGAACGCGGAGCGCTCCACCAACAACGGCATTGTCAACGCCGTAAAGGGCATCGGCGTCAAATGGGTGCGCCATCTCGACCGGACCTACGACGTGGCGCGGATGCGCGATTTTCTGCGCGACGCGCTGACGTCGAAAGAAGTTGGCCCGAAGGTGATTGTCGCTTCGTCGGAATGCATGCTCAACAAACAGCGCCGGGTGCGGCCGCTGTTCCAGAAGGCGGTGCGCGACGGCCAGCGCATGGTGCGGGAACGTTTCGGCGTCGATGAGGACGTTTGCACCGGCGATCATGCCTGCATCCGGCTGTCCGGCTGCCCGTCGCTCTCGGTCAAACCGACCGACGACCCGCTGAAGGACGATCCGGTCGCCTCGATCGACCAAAACTGCGTCGGCTGCGGCAATTGCGGCGAAGTCGCCGAGGCAGCCGTGCTATGTCCGTCGTTCTACCGCGCCGACATCATTCACAATCCGACGGGGTTCGATCGCTTCATGGCGGGGCTGCGCCGCGCGGTCATCGGCTTCCTGCAACGCCGCCGCGAAGCCCACCGTATAGCGTTCGCCGACTAAGCCGGACGCGCAATATGAACGACGCATCGCCGACTCCGTTTAGGTTCACCACCGAGCGGCCGATTTGCGTTGCGGTCATGGCGATGGGCGGCCAGGGTGGCGGCGTGCTCGCCGACTGGATTGTCGAACTCGCCGAGGCACAGGGCTGGCACGCGCAGTCGACCTCGGTCCCCGGCGTCGCGCAACGGACCGGCGCTACTCTTTATTATGTCGAGATGCTGCCGGCGAAGGACGGCCGCGCGCCGATCCTTTCGCTGATGCCGGCGCCTGGCGAAGTCGACGTGGTGCTGGCGTCCGAATGGATGGAAGCCGGGCGCTCCATTCTGCGCGGCCTGGTGACACCGGACCGCACCACGCTGATCGCCTCGACCCACCGGCTCTACGCCACCGCGGAGAAGGAAAAGCCGGGCGACGCCATTGCCGATCCGGCCGTTGTCGTCGAAGCGGCGGGCGTGGCCGCGAAGCGCACCATCGCCTTCGACATGGAGAAGCTCGCAAACGACAACAACAGTCACATCTCCGCTTGTCTGTTCGGCACGCTGGCCGCGTCCGGTGTCTTGCCGTTCGGCCGCGAGACCTTCGAAGCCATTATCAAAGCCGGCGGCCGCGGCATCGAACCGAGCCTGAAAGCTTTTGGCGCGGCCTACGACCGAACCGCCGCGCCGCCTGCTGCCGCGGCGCCGCTCCCGGTCGTGCGCAAGCCGGCAAAGCGCTTTGCGCCGCTGCCGGAGTCCGCCGGCCGTTCCGATCTCGACACGCTCATCGCGCGCATCCGCGACTATCCGGCAACGCTGCACAACATGCTGTTCGCCGGCGTCAAACATCTTACCGACTTTCAGGATCCCCGCTATGCCGGCGAGTATCTCGATCGCGTGGCGAAGATTTTCGAGCTCGACCGCGCCCATGGCGGCGCCCATGGCGGCGCCGGCAAAAACTTCGCGTTGACCGCGGCGGCGGCGAAATACGTCGCCGTGGCGATGGCCTATGACGATGTCATCCGCGTCGCCGATCTAAAGACCCGCGCCACGCGCTACGACCGGGTGCTGCGCGAAAACGCTGTCGGCTCCGACCAACTCGTCTACACCACCGAATACATGCACCCCCGGCTGGAAGAAGCCGCCGGCACCCTGCCCGCTCCGCTCGGCCGTTTCCTCGAAGCGCATCCGAAATTGTTCGGCTTTATGTTCCGCAGCGGCCGGCGCGTGCGCTCGGGCACGATCCATTGGTTTTTGATGCTGTACGTGCTCGGCGCATTAAAGCCGATCCGGCGGACCACGCTGCGCTACCAGCGCGAAATGGCGCATCTGGAGAAGTGGCTGTCGGTTGCGACCGCCAACGTCGCGCAGAACTACGACGTCGCGGTCGAAATTCTCAACGCGCGCCGCCTCGTCAAGGGTTATTCCGACACGCATGCCCGCGGTGAATCGAAATTCGAGCGCGTGCTGAGCGCGGTCCCGGTGCTGGCCGCGCGCGACGACGGCGGCGAGTGGATGCGGCGGCTTCGCGATGCCGCCCTGATGGACGAAAACGGCATCGCGCTCGACGGTGCGCTCAAAACCATCGCCACGCTCTGAGTTCTGAGCGTCGCTCGCGTTAAGCTTTCAAGACGCCGCTACCGGGCGCGAGACGGCACCAACGATCGAGTCGATGCCGGTATTGCGTTTCGCGATCGGGGACAAACCAAGCGCGCATCAGAAATAGTAATGTCCGCTCAGCAATGCGCTGCCGTACAACGAGGCATTGGTCCAATAGGCATCCTCGATCACTGTGACAGAATCGGAGTTGGGATGGACGATGCCGTAGGCTTCCTGAGTATAGGGTCCATCGGCGGCCGGGATATCGTTCGTCCACATACCGATCGATTGCGCGGACGCGAGGCTTGCCGCCGCGCCGTTCGCATACGTCGCGCTGACATCGTGGAACGCAATGGGCGATCCGACAAAATCGCTCAACGGCGGTTGCGACACGGTATTGCCGCTGATCCATTCCGGCGTTTCGACGACAACTTCGGCGCTATTTCCCACCAGGCTGGTTCCTGTGGGCGCCGCTAGGCTGGTCTCGTAACTCTTGCCGGTTGTTTCGTCGTGGAAAATGAAGGTGGCCTCGGTCGCGTGCGCGCCTGCGGTTTCCACCGTGACACTGACCGTATCGCCCGGCTTCACGTGGAAGGATGCAGCAGGGATATTTTGGGAGACGGCCGGGTACCATTCGTCCCATGCCGAACAAGTGATCGTTTGCTGTCCGTTCGCGGATGTGTGCACGACTTCCATGACACCGGCCTGACAGACGTCCGCGGAATTGAAACCGTCGATCCCGACCCACTCGGAGATATCCGTGGTCTTGACGCTTTCGATCGGCACCTGCGTGACTTTCGGCACCACCCACTCCGCCGACACGGTACTGAAACTTTCGCCCGAGTGAGCCGTCATCACGGCGCCGGACCAGTTAGTCGACGCGAATTTGGTCGCTCTTGTCACGGTATACTCCCCTGTGGGATTTGATCGTTGCGTCGGCTCCCTATTGCTTTTTGCCGTCGGAACGGCGGAGGGCCTG
>DATNNI010000014.1:0-19307 GCA_035601915.1 Xanthobacteraceae bacterium | reverse complement strand
GTCGTCGCCCGCGGTGGCGAATACTTCGACATTTGTAATGAGCCGGACGGTCCGCGACTGCGGCGCCTGCGACCAGGCGAAGCCGGTGCGCAGCCGATAGATGCGGTCTTCCAAACGGCGGCGATCGTCGAACATCACCGCGATCTCGCGGCGTGGGTCGCCGGCGTGCGGCGTCGATGGCACCCAATAAAGGCACTCGGCCGCATACATGGCGAGCCAGTCGTCGTATTTGAGCTGATCGAGGAGCCGCGCTTCGCGCTCGAGGAGGCGGCGGAATTCGTCTCGAATTGCGGCGTCGGTCACCGCGCGCGCGTCGTCCTGCCAGCCGGTGAAGTTAGCTATGAGGTCGCGGTATAGCGCGTCATTAACGTAATACGAGCTACGCGACGGATCCGCCGCCTTGGGCGCATTCACCTTATGGCTCCCGTCGGATGGCGAGGTTGGCGCGCGTCTGCATCAGACGCTTCCATTCCTTGAAATGCTCGCGCATGAACGCTTCGTCGGTCGCCGGCGCAGTAATGGTGCCGTCGTTATTGGTCTTGACCCGGTCGGGGATACCGAGGCCGCGGTGCATGTAGACCCATTCGTCCTCGACCGCCCTGAGGCCGCGCTGAATCTGCTCGAAATTCGCGATGTCGTCGACTTCGCCGAAATTGGGGAAGCCTTCCTGGGTGCGCATGCGCAGCGCGTTGATGTCGCGCACGCCGTCCGCGCCGATGCTGCCGTCGTCGACGATCATGGTGCCGTACCAGATCGCATTGGTCTCATCGACGCTGACCGGCTCGAACACCTGGATATGATTGCCAAGCAGAGAGAGATTGGGAAAGACGTTGATGTTCACCGGTTCGGAGCCGGCGAGGTCGAGTAGCGAAAAGGCACGGTCGCCGTAACGACGGATGAAGTCAGCCTCGTAATGCTCCATGCCGGGATGCGCGCTTTCCAACGCCCACAGGCCGCCGGGCCGCTTTTCCAGGTTCGGGCGCTTGTCCTTGTAGTGATTGCCGCGGCCGGTGTAGCGCATGTACATCGGCTGAGCGTCCGGCGAATTTCGATAATAGGCCATGCCCTTGGCGTTCTCGCCGGCAAAACGGTTCTCGGTCTCCAACAGCGAGCGATGCGAATAGGCGACGTGATAACCATCGCAGGAATTATCATAGGCGAGCTTCCAATTCGCCTTGAAGCGAAAGCGGTTCGCTTCGCAGACCACGACCCGGCCCCCGGGATTGCGGTCGAGCCATTCGTCGATGACCGTCGCGATCGGTCCGAGATGCTCGGCGAGCGGCAGCGCGTCCAGATTAAGCGTACCGAAGATAAAACCGCGATACGTCTCAACGCGCGGCACCTGCGCCAAATTGTATTTTGGATCGCGCATGTCCTCGGCGTAGCCGTCTGGCCACGGTACACCGCGCAGCCGGCCGGTATTGAGGAAGTTCCAGCCGTGGTAGGGGCACTGGAAAGACTTGCTGTTGCCCTTGTCAAAGCGGCACAGCGTCGTGCCGCGATGGGTGCAGCGGTTATAGAGCGCGCGGATTTTTCCCTCGGCGTCGCGAACCACGATCAGGGGACGCAGTCCCAAATTTCGGGTGATAAAATCGTTGACGTCGGGGATTTCGCTTTCGTGCGCGAGATAGGTCCACGTGCCGCCGAAAATGTGCGTCATCTCGGCTTCGAAGATCGCCGGATCGGTGTAGATCAGCCGGTGTGCCCGATCTTCCTGGACCAGATCGTCCCAGTCGTAGAGCGCGGTGCTGCCGACGCGGACAGGCGCGGCGCCGATTTTCTCCAGCGCCGTCATCCTTCGCGCCGCAGCTTGGCGGTTCGCCCCAGCGGTGCGATGCGCTCAAAAGAAATCGAAATACTCATTCTGTTCCCACTCGCTTGGCTCGTCGGCCGGCGGCGCTCCTTGCAGTGAACTTTGATAGCGGCCGGCTTCCGTCCGCTTCAGCTTGACGAAATAGTCGACAAAGATATCGCCGAGCGCGTGGCGGAACAACGGCTCCGTTTCGAGCGCATCGAGCGCCTCAGGCAGGCTCTTCGGCAACAGCGGCCGTTCGGCCGCGTAAGGCTCCGCGCTTGATGGCGGCAATGCCGCTTTAGTCTCGATGCCCGCGAGCCCGGTCACAATCTGCGCGAGGATGTAAAGATAAGGATTGGCCGCGGGCTCACCGACGCGGTTCTCCAGCCGCGTTGCCGGATCGTTGACGCCGCCAAGGACGCGGATCATGGCGCCGCGATGATCGTAGGCCCAGGTCGCGCGGTCAGGTGCGAGCGAATTTGGACGAAAGCGCCGATAGCCGTTGACGGTCGGCGTCGCGAAGACGGTGGCCGGCGCCGCGTATTGCAACAGGCCCGCGAGATAGGACTGGCCAAGCGGCGAAAGAACTTCACGGGCGTTTCGCGGCATGAACAGATTCTCGCCAGTCGTTGCATCGACCAGCGATTGATGCAGGTGCCAGCCATTGGAGTAAAAGCCTTTCAGCGCCGGACGGCACATGAAAGTCGCGAAATAGCCAAGGCGTCTGCAGATCTGCCGCGTGGCGGTGCGGAACAGCAGCACGTTATCCGCTGCTTCGAGCGCGTCCCGCGGAGCGAATGTGCATTCGACCTGTCCGGGACCCCATTCGTTTTCAATGGAGCGCAAGCCCAGTCCCAACGCTTCGAAGGCGGAGCCCAGCGCGTCGAACACCTCCTGCATCAGGTCCATATTCGACTCGGAATGGTAGTGATAGCCGGGTTCGACCGGCGCCGTTTTGATGGGCCGGCCGCGAAGCCCGGGAGCCCCGACATTGTCTTCGCTCAACTGCGCATCGACGACGCGCAGCAAGTACCATTCGATCTCCGGGCCGATGACGCTTTTCCAGCCGTGCGCCGCAAGCTGCGCCGCTGTCCTCCGCAAAATCTGGCGCGGCGAGAAATGGAACGGCGTGCCGTCGTTGAAATATTCGTCACCCAATATCCAGCCAACACGGCCGGCCCACGGAAGAACCCGGAAGGTTGCCGGGTCGGCCACAATGGTCAAATTGGGAGAACCGGTCATTTCGGGCAGGCCCATGCCGCCGCCGGGCGTGAAAGAAGCGAAAACGCGGGCGCCGGCGGAATCCAGCGTCGTCGTGGCAACGCCGATATTGAAACCTTCGGTCAGCGCCGAAACGAAAGCCGGAATGGTCAGGGTTTTCGCGCGCGAATAGCCGTGGGTGTCGCCCCAGGCCAACCGGACAAAACGCAGTTTCTCGCCTTCGACCCGGCGCACGAGGTCCGCGGCGAGCCGTTTCTGCTCGTCGCTCCAAAGGCCGTGTTTTTCGATGAAACTCGCTCGCTCGCTCTTTGTCATCTACCGGAGTCTAACTGCTTCCCGTGTTGCCAGCCGCGCGAGGATCGGATCGAGCAACAGAATATGTCAGTTCCGGCGCGAGTACACTCCCGGCAAATCGGCGGACAGGAACCTCCGCAATGCGTTATTCCTCGCACATTCATGCCCCCAACGTGCGGGCCATTTCCACTTAATGGTCCGGGACAAGCAGGCGTCTACTCGATAGCGAAAACGTCACCAGGCGTCCCAGCCTTTCTTGGCGTCTACGGCCGGTGTCGAGGGCTTGCTCACTCCACCCGACATATAAGTGCCTATGCGATTCCCACTCGTGACGGGGAGATAAAGCACTGAAGGATGATCGGCGTCGTGATGAATTGTTACCCACGATGGCCGCTGCCGAAGCAAATGTCCCTCAGCCACGAGGTCGAGGAAGGTGCGCGGCGGATCATCGTCGGCTCCGCTAATTCGCACCGCGATGCGATGTCCGGCTTTGAATACGTTTGCCGTGGGCACGATATTGATGTCGAAGCGGTAGATATGTTCAGGCGTCAGCGCTTGATTTCGGCGAAATGTGTGATGGGCCTGCCACGGCTTTGACCCGGTATCGTCTGTTTCGGCCAGAGAGCCCCTTAACCAGCCGCGGGTCAAAAGCCGGGCGTCTCCGTCAAGCGGCACGTCCCAGAGCGTGACGAAAAAGAAGATTTCATCGTCGCTCGTTGAGGCAAAAACGGTAAGCCTTGCCGGGCCGATGACCTCCGTTCGCTCGACCAGCGGCGGCGTTGTAAAGCTCGCGCCGCCGCGTGCATTGAAGACGTTGTCTTCGTAGCTGGTGCCGCCTTCAGCCGGCCAAAACTCGTGTTCGCTCAGCAATCCGTCGCGGTGCAGGTAGAACGGATGCCATTGCGTCTGCGGCAGCGGCCACTCAGCGCCGTCAACCCAGCGTCCATCTTCCCCGGGCAGAAACATCTGGATCGGGGATTCGTCCATGAAGCCCGTATCCAAACCTTTGAGCCAGTGATCAAACCAGCGCAGCGATGCGTAAGCGTATTGATAGATCGGGCGATCAAGATAAATCGGCGGCCCGACGAGCATCTTCTTCGGCGCCTTGATATGCTCCCACGCGCGAAATTCGCCCGGCAAGTGTAGGCCATACATGCCCCAGCAAGCGCCCAACATAATCGGTATTCTAATGGCTTCCAGGTCCGGCGCACGTTCCCGCCAATAGGGGCCATCGTGCGGATTCATGAGTACGTCGATGATGAGCGGGTGAGCGCCGGCGTCCGGCGATTTCACGGCGGCCGCCAACTCCGGTACGGCCATGATGTCGCGGTCGTTTTGCAGCGCGGCCAAGCGCCGAGTGAATTCCTCGTCGCCAAGATTCGCACGAGACCACGGATCAACGCGTACGTTTGCAAGATGCCGGGCCCACGACGTCAGGAATGAGCGCGCGAGAATGCCGCCGTGATAAAATTTATCCCGGTAAAAGTCCGTGTAACCGTACATCGCCCAAACCGCCTTTAGCGCGGGTGGATTGGTCGCGGCGACTTGTTTGGCAGCGACAGAAAAATACGAAGCGCCAAACATTCCTACATTGCCGTCACACCAATCCTGCGCCGCAAGCCAGGCGATCACTTCACGTATATCGTCAACATCCCGTCGCCCATAATGGCTGTAGCGCCCCTCCGATTGTCCCGTGCCGCGAGCGTTGACAATGCCGTGGGCATATCCGCGCCGGGCATAGAAATTTGGGTCGCCGGCTTCGGCTTGAGCGTTTTGCCCCTGCATCGCCCGCGGGAGCGATGGCGTAGTCTGCATCGCCTTGTCGTAGGCATGGACGCCTAACAGACACGGGAACCGGCCCGGACTGTCGGGGCGGAAAAGATCCGCGTCCAAGACAACTCCGTCAGACATTTCAATTTTAACGTCACGGGTGACCGTCACCCCGTAAAGCCGCTCAGACGTTTTCCAGTTTGTGCCGAACATGCGCTCTCTCAATGCTAAGTCCAACAAATGGCTTTGATGCCGGCGCGAAAGAGACTCCGCGCCGGCCCTTGCGCGTATTTGTCTGCTAAGCAGCGAGATCGGCTGCCGGACTTAATTCGGCCAAGGCAGGAACGACTTCGCGTCCGAGCAGTTCGTAGGACCGCATCGTCTGTTCCTTGGTCAGCGTGCCGAAAGACCCCCACATCAAGATATTGCCGGTTTGCAGTTCCTTGGCCTGCGCCACGAGGCGTTCCCGCACGCTTGACGGAGAGCCGACCACGATTATTCCCAGGTCGCTCAAGAGCTCCCAGCTAACGGCGCCGCCAGTAAATGGCCGGAAGAAATTCGAATAGAACTCGAAAGTCTTCGGAACATGATCCAGATCTTTGAAGACAACCGCTTCGCGAAACAGACCAAACATGTGATTGAGGGCGGGCTCCGCCATCGCACGCGCTTCTTCCTCGCTATCGGCGACGAAAACCGGGCGCAGCACCATGGTGTTTTCCGGTCCGTGCGGATGCCCGGCTGCCTGCGCGGCCGCACGATAGGCCGCGAAGGCTTCTTTCACGTTTTGGGTCGGTTGAAACGCCGTCGCCAACCGGTAGCCGTGCTTGCCACACCAGGGCATGGTCTCGGGGCTAAGCGCGCTGATCCACGGACGCTTCACCGGCGTTTTGAGGGGTTGCGGCCATAGTGAAGTCTCTTGGCCGTTGTGGGCAAAGACCTTCTGATTAAGCGCCTTCATGATGAAGTCGAGGCCTTGCTCGAAACGCGGCCGAACCTCTTCCATCGGGATGCCTTCGCGCAGGTATTCTTTTTGGTCTACCCCTCGACCGACGCCGATCTCGTGCCGGCCATGCGTCAGGTAGTCGAGCATGGCGAATTCTTCGGCCAGACGTCGCGGATTGTGCATCGGAAGGATGTTGATCATGACCCCGAGGCGAATGCGCTTCGTTCTTTGTGCGATCGCGGCGATCAACAAGTTCGGCGAGGGACTTAGATTATAGGCGGTGTAATGGTGCTCGCTGAACATAATCCCTTCAAAACCGGCTCTTTCAGCCAATTCCCAGGAGTCCAAGTGCCAGTCATACAATTCCTGACACTTGTGAGGATCGAAACCCTCGACAGTCGGGACGTAAGAATAATTGAAAATATCGAATAGCCACGACTTGACCATTTCCTCCCCCTTTAATTTTGGGCTCGCAGCGGCCCAGTAATTCCATAATGACATAAGTATCATTATGACACAAATAGTCATTTTCACGGTCAGGCATTTGTGTTAGTTGGATATTGCATGCCCGCCAGTGCTTCAGCCCGATCCGATCACCGTCCGCGAGTAGCCGCCGAAAGGCGCGCGCGGATGCGTCGCAAACTTGTCGAGAGTGCGTTGCTCGTCTTCGCCGGAAAGGGCGTGGACGCCTCGGTAATTGAAGACGTTATTGTTGCGGCGGGAGTTTCGCGCGGTACGTTCTATAATTACTTTCGCACCAACGCGGATCTTCTTGCGGCGGTCAACGAGGAGCTCAACGACGAGATCTCGACGCTGATCAAGGCACAGGTTCGGGACGATCCGGATCCCGCTTCCCGTCAATGCATGGGGTTTCGCTTATTCGTCGAAGTCGCGCGGCGTTTTCCGCTGTTCGCAAAATTCGTCGCCCGGGCGGGCGTCAACGTGCGTCCCGGAAGCCTGCGTCACGTGTATATGTCCCCCTCGATAAGAGCGGCGATGAAGAATGGCGACTTCATTGAAATGCCTTTGCCCGTTGCGCTTGATTTTATTGCTGGAAACATCTTCGCCGCAGTCGTATGCGTTTCCGAGGATGAGCTCGACGACAATTATCTCAATGCGCTGCTTGCAGCGACTTTACGGGGTGTCGGGCTATCCGATCGGAAAATTGGTCTTCTCATGGCTATGCCATTAAAGCCCCTAACACTCGGGCCGGACACGCTCTGTCAGCGCAGTCACCTCCTGTTTCTGGCGAGAAGGCCGCGAAAGACGCGCTAGATCGATTATCAAAAGTCCGGCCTTGGGCCTGTTCTCGCCTAGGCGCTCTGGCGGGGATGAATAACGGACGAAAACCTGCTAATTCGTCCCACCAGCGACTAGTGTCCCGATTCCGAAGTTCGCATGATTATGCTGCGCCCTGATTTGCGAACTTCGGAATCGAAAGGACACTAGCAACGTATTAATCTAGTGTGGCTTTGGTTCAGAAGTCCGCATGACGAGTGTGCGGCAAAAATGATGCGGACTTCTGAACCGCCACACTACCGCAATCACCCCCGATCGCGTTTAGACGACGTCAAAGAGGTATCCGATGTACGCCAATCTGCAGCTCTTTATCGACGGCCAATGGATCGACAGCAGCGGCGGCGCCGGCGAGGATGTGATCAACCCCGCGACCGAGAAGCCGCTCGCGCACCTGCCGCATGCTAGCGCGGCAGATCTCGACCGCGCGCTCGAAGCCGCCAAGAAGGGCTTCGCCGTCTGGCGCGCCGTCTCCGCCTATGACCGCGCCAAGATCATGCGCAAGGCCGCCGATCTGATGCGCGAGCGCTACGACGCCATCAGCAAGACGCTGGTGCAGGAAGAGGGCAAAGCCTACGCGGAAGCGCGCGCCGAAGTCATCACCTCGGCCGACATTATCGAATGGTACGCCGAGGAAGGCCGCCGCGCCTATGGGCGCATCGTCCCCGGCCGCGGCAAGTTGCGGCAGATCGTCATCCAAGAGCCGGTCGGCATTGTCGCCGCTTTCACGCCGTGGAATTTCCCGGCGTTGACACCGGCGCGGAAAATCGGGGGCGCGCTCGCCGCCGGTTGCTCGCTCATCCTCAAGGCGTCGGAAGAAACGCCCGGCACGTGCGTCGAGATGGTGCGCTGCTTCGCCGATGCAGGCCTGCCGGCCGGCGTCCTCAATCTCGTGTTCGGCGTGCCGGCAAAAATCTCCGAGCACCTGATCGCCAAGGACGAGGTGCGCAAAATCTCCTTCACCGGATCGATCCCGGTCGGCAAGCATCTGGCCGTGCTCGCCGCCAAGGGAATGAAGCGCGCCACTATGGAGCTTGGCGGCCACTCGCCGGTCGTGGTCTTCGCCGACGCCGATCCGGAGAAATCCGCCGACACCATCGCCGGATTCAAATACCGCAACTCCGGCCAAGTCTGCATTTCGCCGACGCGATTCTACGTACAGGAGCAGGTCTACGACCGGTTCCTCGCCCGCTTCACCGAATACGCCAAAGGGCTCAAGCTTGGTGACGGGCTGGAAAAGGGCGTGACCATGGGACCGCTCGCCAATGCACGGCGCATCGACGCCATGGAATCCTTCGTCCGCGACGCCAAGGATCGCGGCGGCAAGATCGTCACCGGCGGCGACCGCCACGGCAATCAGGGCTATTTCTTCGAGCCGACGGTGATCACCGAAGTGCCGGACGATTCAAAAGTCATGACGCAAGAACCGTTCGGACCGCTGGCGCCGGTGGTGAGGTTCAAGACGCTGGATGAAGTCGTCGAACGCGCCAACTCGCTGCCTTACGGCCTGGCGGCTTACGCGTTTACCGGCTCGGCGCACACCGCCAATCTGATCGGCGACGCCTTGCAGTCAGGCATGGTCGGCGTGAACTCAATCGCCGTCTCGACTCCCGAAACGCCGTTCGGCGGCGTCAAAGAATCCGGCTATGGCAGCGAAGGCGGACTCGAGGGATTACAGGCCTATTTGAACACGAAGTTCATTTCGCAGGCCTAGAGCACGATCCCGAAAAGTGGATCCCGGTTTTCGGAAAAGATCGTGCTCAATGAATAAGCGAAGGGCGGCATGACGAGTCGACGAAAGGTGATCCCGCTCTAAGCGCCCTCGCCGTGCTCAAGCAGGCCGAAATGCGGGCCAAGGCGCCGCCGCACCCGGGTCATTGCCGTGCGTGCGGCGAAGGCGTCAGCGGCGATACGCGCCAGCGGACGGATTTGTGAGGGCCGCGCCACCACGTCCCGCATCATCGCCAACACATTCGCGCGTCCGTCCGGGCGCATGTTGATGAGAGCCGCCGGCGGCACGGTCCGGTGCGCCGGATCGACAACAACGCGCACAGCGGCAAAAGCCAGCCGATGCTCGGCGGCAACGCGGGCGACGTGATGCGATTCCATGTCGACGGCGGCCGCCCCGGTGGCGCGGTGAAGCTCGCGCTTCCTGGCGGGCTCGGCGACCGGATCATCGACGCCGACAATTGGCGCATGCACGGCGCCGTCGATCATTCCAAGGAGCTTGCGCGACCAGACCGGGTCGGTCGCATGGACATTTTCTGATTCACGAATAGCGGATGCCACCACCCAATCGCCGGCGCGCAGATGCGCGGCAAGCCCGCCCGCGACGCCAAAGCTGATCATGCCGCGATAGCCCTGGCGCGCGGCGGTGATTGCGACCTTTTCGAGTTCGCTGCCGGCGGTGCGGCACGCGACCAGCACGCCCGGGCCCGCGGCTATGCGAGCCTCGAAAGCGAGCCCTACGAATGCAATGACGAGGCGTCTTGGGGTTTCGACTGCTGCTTCGCTGACGAAAAGAGGTTCGTCGCTATCGTTGACCAGTCCATCTACAAACGTACCCCCGGCGAAATCCAATTGGGATGCCATCAGAAGCCCTTGCCTCGGTACAACCTAGCCAGGTTCACGCCCCCAAACGTGCGCCTTGCAGACTTCTCGGCTTCTTCCGGCAAATCACCGAGTGCAACGGTAAATTCTAACACAATCCCTCATCATTGCTATCGGGTAATACGGAATTTCTCAATTTATTCTGGGGCCTGTGGCATGGCCGCATGGTGTTTCACTATAGAACTGATCGGTTCGTGATTTCAGCGGTAACGTATCGAATGGGAACAACGCCACATACCTTAATAACCGGCGCGAGCGGGCTCGTCGGATCGGCCGTGGCGAAAAAACTGGTCGCGGCCGGACACCGCGTGCGGGCGCTGGTGCGGTCAACGAGCCCGCGCGCGCACCTGGCCGGGCTCGACCTGGAATATGCGGTCGGCGATATCCGGGATGCCGAATCCGTCCGCCGCGCCATGGCGGGTGCGCGTTATGTTTTTCATGTCGCCGCCGATTACCGGCTCTGGGCGCGCGATCCGCGTGAAATTTTTACCGCCAATGTGGACGGCACGCGCATCGTCATGCAGGAGGCCTTGAACGCGGGCGTCGAGCGCATCGTCTATACCAGCAGCGTCGCCACGCTGGCGCTTCCCAAGGATGGAACTCCGGCGGATGAAAGCGTGCCGCTGACCGTCGAGGCCGGCATTGGCGCCTACAAGCGCAGCAAGATCGCCGCGGAGCGGGCGGTCGAAGCGATGATCGCGGAACAGGGACTGCCAGCCGTCATCGTCAACCCATCGACCCCGATCGGTCCCGGCGACATCAAGCCTACGCCGACCGGGCGGATCATTGTCGAAGCAGCCCGCGGCCGCGTGCCCGGGTTCCTCGACACCGGGCTTAATCTCGTCCACGTCGATGATGTGGCCGACGGCCACTTGGCGGCGCTCGAGCGCGGTGCGATTGGCCAGCGCTACATTCTCGGCGGCGAAAACGTGTCGCTGGCGGATATGCTCGCGGACATTTCCCGCATCTGCGGCCGCTCTCCGCCGCGACTGCGCCTGCCGCGCGCCGCCGTTATCCCGGTGGCGTTTCTTGCGGAAGCGGCCGCCAGGCTGACCGGGCGCGAGCCGTTCACGACCCGCGATGGAATCCGCATGGCCGCCTACCGCATGTTCTTTACGGCCGCAAAAGCCGAACGCGATCTCGGCTTTCGCGCCCGGCCCTATCGGGAAGCACTTGAGGACGCGATCCGCTGGTTCCGGGATGCCGGCTATCTCGACCGGAAGCGGCGGCGCTAATTCCCTGCATCCGCGTAACCGCCGATCGCGTAGCCTGAGCGGCGCGCGGCAGCGATGCAATCGGCGTCGCACAAAGCGGCAAACTCGTCCGCGTATCGATAGCCGGGCGCAGCGCCGGCGAACGCATCTGTCGTCGCCGGGTGAAAGTAAATTTCGACGAAGCCAGGGGGCAAGCGGCCGAGCAAGGCGGCGACGCGCGACTTTGTCATCGCTCCCGACCAGGCCAATCCGAACACCGCGTCGGCGGTGATCAACCCGGCGCGCCGGATCTGCGCGCGGAGCCAAGTCGCCCATGGCGCGACTACTCGTGCGGCAAGGCGATGCGTCTGCGGATCGATATCGGCGACGATCCGCCAGGGCTCGACCGGAACGCGCAGCGCCCGCATGCCGTAACGCCGGCCAATGCCGACAATTGCGGCGGCAACGACGGGATTTAAATGAAAATGGCGGTGGGCGTTGACGTGGTCGAGCGGCAATCCGGTCGCGCGATAGGCCTCAAATTGCGCGGTGATTTCGGCGCTAATTTGCCGCCGCACCGACGGAGCAATCACGCTACGGACGCTGTAGCCGACGAGATCATTGCGCAAGCGCCCCGACGCATCGACCAGCGCCGGAATTTGCGCGCGCGGCGTCATCGGATCGTCATTGACGAGAACGACGTGAAGTCCGACGCGCAGTCCGGGTAGCGCGCGCGCGCGTCGAATGGCATCGGCCGCGGCCGGAGCGCCGACCATCAGGCTTGCCGCGCTGAGAATGCCGCGCCGGTGCGCCTCTTCAACCGCGGCATTGACCGGTTCGCTGAGCCCGAAATCGTCGGCCGTTATCGCCAGCCGATTCAATGGGCCGCCTCACGGCGGTCGCGCAGGAACGAAAAGAACTCAAGCCCTTCGCGCAGGCGGCGGCGCATCATCTGCGGGCTGCGCACCATTTCCGAAGCAATGGCGGCAATTTTCGGCGCGCGGAAATAAAAACGCCGGTAGAAATCCTCCACCGAATGGAAAATCTCGGTGTGCGACAGGTGCGGATAATGCAGCGGCGCCATTTGGACGCCGTGGGTGTCGATCAGCTCGGCGTGCTCCTCGTCGAGCCAGCCGTGCTCCAGCGCCTCGCGGTGAAGTTCGGTGCCGGGATAAGGCGCGGCCAGCGAGACCTGAATGGTATGGGGATTGATCTCGCTGGCGAAGCGAATGGTTTCCTCGATGGTTTCGCGGCTCTCGCCGGGAAGCCCGAGAATAAACGTGCCGTGAATGGCGATACCGAGCTCGTGGCAATCCTTAGTGAAGCGCCGGGCGACCTCAACGCGCATGCCCTTGCGGATGTTGTGCAGTATCTGCTGGTTGCCGCTTTCATAACCGACCAGCAAAAGCCGCAGGCCGTTGTCGCGCATGACTTTCAAGGTCTCGCGCGGAACGTTGGCTTTGGCATTGCATGACCAGACCATCCCCAGCTTGCCGAGTTCGCGCGCAATCGCCTCGCTGCGGGCGCGGTCGTCGGTGAAGGTATCATCATCGAAGAAAAACTCTTTGACCTGCGGAAACGCCTGCTTCGCCCAGCGCATTTCCTCGATGACGTTGCCGACGCTGCGGGTGCGGTAGCGATGCCCGCCGACCGTCTGCGGCCACAGGCAAAAAGTGCAGCGCGATTTGCAGCCCCTCCCGGTGTAGAGCGAGACGTAAGGATGCTTCAGATAGCCGATAAAATAATTCTCAATGGCGAGGTCGCGCTTGTAGACCGGGGTCACGAACGGCAGTTCGTCCATGTTCTCCAAAATCGCGCGCGGCGGGTTGTGCCTGATCTCGCCGAAGGCGTCGCGATAGGAAAGTCCGGCGATGGTGCGCCAATCGCGCTCTTCGGCAACCTCCTTGATGGTGAAGTCAAACTCGTTGCCGGCGACGAAATCGATGGCCGGAGAACCCTCCATGCTGGCCTGCGGCTCGACCGCCACCTTGGCCCCGACTAAACCGACCTTGAGGCCTGGCTTTGCCGCCTTAAGCGCTTCGACGACGCGAACGTCCGAAGCAAAAGAGGGCGTCGAGGTGTGCAGCACCGCGAGATCGTATTGGCCGACGTCGCGCACAATATCGGCCAGCGTCACCCGGTGCGGAATGGCATCGATCAGCTTGCTGTCGGGGACGACCGCGGCGACTTGCGCGAGCCAAGTCGGATACCAAAAGGAGCGGATTTCGCGCCGCGCCTGGTAGCGCGACCCCGCGCCGCCGTCGAAGCCGTCGAAAGACGGGGCCTGCAGACACAATGTTCGCATCACGATTGCCTCAGGTCTTGTCCTTCGATCAGGCTGCCGTTGGACGCCACGCGGTAATCGGCACCCCGCCAATGCACCGTGGCGCCGAAGAAGCTCTTCGCATAAACGGCAAATGCGATCAGATCGTGGACCGGAATGAGCCCATAATTCTGCCGTGGCAATCCAAACCGCCATTCGACGCAGCGGCACAGCGTCATGCGGGCGACCAGGACGGCAATCGCCACCATGATCGCGGCCGGATCGCCGCCAAGTAGCGCGAGCAGCGCGAATGGCCACGGATGAGTCACGATGGTGCCGGCATAAGCGACCGGGTCGATGCTCTTGATGGTGCGCGCGACGCGCATTTGATGGCGGAAGAGCTGCTGGAAGCTTTCTTCGAAGCAATGATGCCCGACCAGAAATGGCGCCGTCACCACGTCGTACCCGGCGGAGCGCACCGCAACCCCGATGGCGTGATCGTCGGCGAGAACGTCGGCGAGCGCGGTAAAGCCGCCGATGCGCTCGAGAACGGACCGGCGCAAGGCGATGGTTGCCCCGAAACACGGCTTCGCCAAGCCTAAGCTGACCGCGACGATGGCGTGCGGCAGGAATTGTGCGTTGATAGCGAGCGCCGAGAACCGCGCCCACAATCCGTCGCCGTCGATGCCGTGATAGAGGCAAGTAACCGCCCCTACCCGCGGCGCCGCAAGTAGCGACGTCAGCGAGCGCAAATAATCCGGCTCCACGGCAATGTCGCTGTCGGAGAGCACCAGCGTGTCGTGCCGCGCGCGCGGCAGCATATTGATCAGGTTCGATACCTTGCGGTTGGTGCCGCGGCTGCGCGGCTCGACGGCAACTTCGATTTCGATTTCCGGAAAATCGGCCGCGACGGCGCGAATGGCCGGGACGGCAGGCGAATCCGGGCGTTGCGTGCCGCATACAATCTGCACCGGGGCCGGATAATTCTGCCGGCAGAGCGCGGCGATCAGACCGGCAATTCCTGGTTCGAAGCCGTGCAACGGTTTGAGCACCGTGACCGCGGGCGCGTCGGCGGTGCCCTTTAATTTTGGAGTGGGGAAGCTGACAACACAGAAGCACGCGAGCACGGTGAACGAACAACCGATAATGGCCAGCGCCAGAAACGCATCGCACAGAAAAACCGGCAGCAACGCGGCGTCAAAGTTGTGAGGCATAATCTGAAAAAAACTGTGAGGCACGCTCTCGATAAAATCGTGAGGGATGCTCTCAACAAAGTTCATGACTAATCACGCATGATCATCAGTTCAGGCGGGCGCACCAAAATTTTTTTCCAGGGCCCGCCGGGATAAATAGATCGGCACCCGAACCCGGCGCAGCGTGTTGACATGCAGCGCGCCGGCGCTTCTGGCCGCGACAATCAGCGAGATCAGGATGTTTTCGCCCCACCGCTGCAGCCTTTGCGCAAGCGTCAAGGTATTTGATTCCGGAATCACCTCAAATCCATAACGGGCCATGATCCGGCCGATCTGACCGGACTTTGCCTGCACGCCGGAGGGCACGTCGCCGAACACAACTTCAATATCGCCAAGATCGGGCCGCGAGCGCAGATAACGGGCGAGCTCCACCAGCGAAATCTGGATGCCGCGATGCAGTTCGCGTCCCGAAGCGATCGTGGGTCCGCTGAGCGGGATCGGCGGCATCTGCTCGGTCCAATAATGCAGCTGCGCGAACCGCTGGCCGGCCAATAAACGAGTGCCATCGCGCAATTCGCGATCGCGCTCACAACGGGAGATTTGCAGTCGGAAGACGCATGCCGGGTGGGCGGTGTATTCGAACACGCCCTGGCGCCACCGCAGCAGCCGGTCGAAGGCAAATACCAGCGCGGCCACGCGAGAATGGCGGCGCCTGGCCCAAGAATCACGCCCTGCGGACTCCCACACGGTCATGCAGCGGGTCCCCGCGTCTCCCCAACCTCACGGCGACGCAAGCAGTCGGAGAAAGTTGCTGTCCCGCGATCAATATAGCCGAATTTGTGGCATCTGCGCGAGACCCTAAAACGGAGAAGAACGCATCCCGTCTTATGCGTCGGCGTCGCCATAAATGGTCGCCAAGGCGCTTTTGACAAGAAGCGCGATGGGCACGGCGAGGATGACGCCGGGGATTCCGAGCACAATGCCGCCGGCCAAGAAGCAAAATATGATCAGCACCGGATGCACGTGAGCGGCGCGCCCGAGCACAATCGGACCGACGATCTGGTCGATCGACAGCCGCAGCAGGGTCGCATAGGCGGCGTATTCGACAATGTTGATAAAGCCGCTTGCGGTGCGCAGCGACGCGAGCCCGGCGATGACCGCCGCGGCGGTCGGCCCGACCACCGGAACGATCTCGAGAATTCCGGTCAGCAGCGCCAGAAACACGGCTTGTTTGATGCCGAGAATGACGCCAAGCCCGATATAAGCCGCAACCGTGGCATAGGCGACGACTGCGATCACGCCGATGAAATACCGCATCAGGACCGGATCGAGCCGCGCCCAAATGCGCGCGACCAGAGGGCGCCGATGCGGCGGCACAATCCAGAACAGCCCGCTCGCCACGCGCTTGCCGTCGGCCAAAAAGTAAAACAACAACACCACGGCTAAAAAAGCGCCCATGAACGCGACAAAGCTGTAGCCGACCAGGAACTCGATCTGGTCGGTTTGGCCGATCCAGTCGCGGACGCGCACCAGCACGTTCTGCACGAGATCGTGGGTATTCATCGACAAGCCGAACACCGTGACTGGCTTATCGCCTTCGGCCTGACGGACGAAGTTCTCGAGCATCCCCTGCAAACCGGCCGCGATCTCCGTCGACTCGGCGATCAAGCGCTTGGCGGCCACGGCAATCATCAGGCCAGTGACGCCGAGGAGAATTAGAAATAATCCCACGGCGAATAAAGCCCGCGGCCA
Source organism: Xanthobacteraceae bacterium (assembly GCA_035601915.1). Classification (GTDB taxonomy): domain Bacteria; phylum Pseudomonadota; class Alphaproteobacteria; order Rhizobiales; family Xanthobacteraceae; genus BOG-931. The sequence goes on along the minus strand of DATNNI010000014.1, from coordinate 2,977 downwards.
TTTGGTGCGCCGCGCCGCCCAATCGAGCAACGGCGTGCAGATATAAGCGACGATCGCCGCCAGCACGAAGGGCAGCAAAATCAGTTTTATGAAGTAAAGAAAAACAGCGAGGATGACGGCGCCGACCATAATGGCGCGCGTTTCGCCCGAATCCAGCGGCCCGACCGCGCGCCCCCGCTCGGCCGGAGTTTTGTCCTCGGTGTTTCGCTTGGGCGGCTTCATGAATAGATGCGGCCTTTCCAACTGACTTTGCCGCTCAGCCGCAGACGCACGCTGTCGATGGCCATGACTGCCCCCACCGAATAGCCAATCGGAAAAATCAAACCGTACCAGAACGGAATGCGAAAATAGGACGTCGCCGCGATATGCAACCCGAAGGCGGACCCCGAGGCCGCCAGCGCCAAGCATAGCGCGATACCGGCGCCGCGGAAGCCGATCAGCCAGCTCGCCAAGTCCACCAGCGGGATCACAATTGCGGCCCACGCCAGGACAACGGCGGCCAGCGCTGTCGCCACCGTCGCGACCGGACCGCCGAGCGTGTCGACGAGGTTCTTGGCAAGGCCAGGCCAGAGGGTTTCCCAGCCGGTATACATCCGCGCCGTGACCAGGGCCTCACCGCCCATGAGCAGAACGGAATATCCGGCTTGTTTTAAACGCCGGGCCAATTCCAAATCTTCGCAGATTGCGCCGCATACCGCGGCATGACCACCGGCGGCATGGTAAGCGTCGCGCCGGACCATCATGAACTGTCCGGTCGCAGTGACATCGCGTCCGGTGCGCGCCTGGAGCCGCCGCAAGTTTTGCAGAAACGAAAGCAGAATAAGACCGCACGGCAGAATGAGGCGTTCGGCAAAGCTCTGTAGCTCCTGATGCGGCGCCAGCGACAAAACGTCGAGATTGCGGAGCGAAGCGGCGTTGACGGCGCTCGAGAGCGTAGCGGGCATCAGCGTCACATCGGCATCCACGAAACAAAGCCACTGCGTTTCGCCGAGCACCGCGCGCGCCCCATTCCAGCAGGCGTGCGATTTTCCCACCCAGCCTGCCGGCAACGGCGGGCTTCGCAAAAGTTCAACCCGTCCGTGGCGCGCCGCCATCCCGCCGACGACCGCGGCGGTCGCGTCTTGTGAATGATCATCGACAACGAAAACGCGCCAGCGGCCGGCCGGATAGTCTTGCGCGACCAAAGACGCCAGACATCGCCCGATATTGTCTTCCTCGTCGCGCGCCGGAACGATGACCGCGATCAGCGGCGCCTGATCCGGCGCCGGCGGTGACGCTACAGCGAGGCCGGGCAGAAGCCCGCGCTGCCTGATGGCCCGCACGATCAATAACGCCATGATCGCGAGCCACGCTGCCGATATCAGAACTTCCACAGCCTCACCGACGCCCGCTCGGGCCGGGAACGAGACGCTCCGGCCTCTGTGAACCCGCGGGTAAACCCATAAAGTCCGCGAAGTTAACCGCGGCGGCAACTCCACCGTCAACTGCAGTCCCATCGAGATCGTGGCCGGGCTGGAAAGCGCCGGCGTGGATGTCGTGGGGCCGGTTGGCTCGGTGGAGGAAGCACTCCGGGCAATTGACGACGATGGTTCATTTGATGGCGCGCTGCTTGACGCCAATCTGCGGGGCAAGCCTGCAGGCGAGATCGCGGCGGCGTTGACGCGCCGCAAAATCCCTTTCGCCTTCTTGACTGGCTACGGGCGTCAGGCTTTGCCCGAAAGTTTCGGGCAATCCCCGATGCTGACAAAGCCTTTTACCCAATAGCAATTACTACAAACGGCAGCACAGCTTGTGAGAACGGCGCCGCCGGGCTTGCGGCTGCACAAGGATAGCGATCCGCGTAATTGATTTGGTGGCGGAAGTAGCGCGGAATTCTAAAATGCTTGCACGTGCAATTGTTCGCTTCTGGCACAAAAGATCGATCGGCATGTCTGCTCCCATATCAGCGATTGGTTATCAACCGACATGGGTGGATAACGCAATTCGGTAGCGGCCGACCCATTGCATCAGACGCCACAGCGCAAACAAAGTTCGCATTCAGGCCAATAACGGAAGTAGCTGCCAGATGCGCCAAAAGACGCAGATGACCCCGCACAAAATATCGGTCAAGTATTCTGTGAGCCTGCCGTCCGTTTGTGAAAAAAGGTGGCTTTAGCTACTGCCCGCTCTGTCATGTACCTGACAGACAGGATGTCTTCCCAGGGGCAAAGTGGACGGATTGCCGTTCGCTATTTATCAAGGGTACTCGATGACGATCATTTCCCTCTTCGGAGCAGGATCATTTGATCCAGAAACAACCTCTCTCCTTGCCTCTGCGCTTGATGCTGCATGGGAAACTGTCAGGAAGTCAGGGAGTCCCCTCGGCGCGGATGGGCAGGCCTCGTCAACACGAGAAATTTTGGCAAAACGCATAATCGACAGGGCCAAGGCCGGTGAGCGGGATCCGAAGATATTGGCTAGTGATGCACTATCCCATTTAACGGCTTCGTCCTGAGCTTGTTGCTTTCGATTGATTTGTCCGCGCTGACCTGCCACTGAGTTTTTCCTCCACGTGGAGTTAGAGTCCGGCCTCCAAGAGGGGACGGACGATGAAGCGGATTAGGTTCACGGAAGAGCAGATCATTGCGGTTTTGCGCGAGCACGAGGCCGGAGCGAAGACGGCCGATCTGGCGCGTAAGCACGGCATCTCGGAAGCCACGCTGTACAACTGGAAGGCCAAATACGGCGGCATGGACGTGTCGGATGCCAAGCGTCTGCGGTCGCTGGAAGAGGAGAACCGCAAGCTAAAGAAGCTCTTGGCGGAGTCGATGCTGGACCAAGCGGCGCTGAAGGAGCTTCTGACAAAAAAATGGTAGGGCCCGTCGCCAAGCGCGAAGCTGTCGCTCATCTTCTCAACGTCCTGCAGATAAGCGAGCGCCGGGCCTGCATTCTTGTAGCCGCTGATCGCAAGATGATCCGCTATCGATCGCGCCGGCCG
>DATNNI010000013.1:0-26501 GCA_035601915.1 Xanthobacteraceae bacterium | reverse complement strand
CGCAAGCGGAGGGCGGCGCAAGCCGCCTTTCTCCGTGGCGCGTCCCGCACGCCGCTTGCGTGCGGGCATCAGACATTGCGTCTGCCGGCGTTCCGCTTCCTTTTATTTTTTTCGTTCGTCATTGCCGGACAAAAGGCGCGCAGCGCCGTCTTACGTAAAATGACCCGGCAATCCATGCGGAAGGGAAAGCCTCATCGGATTTGCCGATAAGGCTTTCAGAGCCGCTGCTCAGCATGGACCACCGGGTCGAGCCCGGTGGTGACGAGTTTTGTGAAGCGTTGTTGTTGAGCAAAAACTCGGACGCGAAAAACCGCGCCGCGGGGACGAACTTTCTTTCCTCCCCCGCAACGCGGGGCGGGATAAGATGGCCCATCGCGAACCGCGCGCGTGTTGTTCGCAGCGCCGCAATTCGGTATATCCTGAGAGATATGACGCAGCGGAGCACCGCCGCGAGCATTCAAGCAAAATCGGCGCGCAGGGAGGATAAAGGCCATGAACGTTCCGGCACCTAAATTTCTCGTCGAGAAGACCTGGGAAGGCCGCGTGTTTGGCGGCGAATGGCGCAATGCCGCCGGCGGCGCGCTGGACGTGATGGAGCCCGCGACCGGCAACAAGATCACATCCGTCGGCAATGCGTCGGCGGCCGACATCCGCAAAGCCGCGGCCGAGGCGCGCGCCGCGCAACCGGGCTGGGCGGCAACGCCCTATGAGGAACGCGCCGCCGTTTTGCGCAAAGCCGCCCGCGCGCTCGAGGACAATCAGGAAGAGCTGATCCCGTGGATCGCTCGCGAGACCGGCGGCATCCCGGCGAAAGCCGGTTTCGAAATCCACATGGTGACGGAAATCCTTTATCGCTCGGCGGCGATGTGCACCGAGCCGCAGGGTCTGGTGCTGCCGTCAAACCCGGGACGCATCAGCATCGCCCGGCGCATGCCGCGCGGCGTCATCGGCATCATTTCGCCGTTCAACTTTCCGCTGATCCTCTCGACCCGCGCCGTCGCGCCGGCGCTGGCGACCGGCAACAGCGTTATTCTCAAGCCCGATCCGCGCACCCCCATGACCGGCGGATTTATCATCGCGCGGATTTTCGAAGACGCCGGCCTGCCGAAAGGCGTGCTGCACGTGCTCCCTGGCGGCCCCGAAGCCGGCGAGGCGATCTGCACCGATCCGGATATCGCCATGGTGTCGTTCACCGGATCGAGCAACGTCGGACGGCGCATCGGCGAACTGGCCGGCAAGCACCTGAAAAAGGTGCAGCTCGAGCTCGGCGGCAAGAATGCCGTCATTGTGCTTGAAGACGCCGATCTCGACGCCGCCGCCTCGGCGATCGCATTCGGCGCCTGGTTTCATCAGGGCCAGATCTGCATGACCACCGGCCGCATTCTCGCCAAGGACAAGATCGTGAAGGCGCTGACCGAAAAGCTGGTCGGTAAAGCGAACCATCTGCCGGTCGGCGATCCGCTGGGCCAGGTCGCGCTCGGCCCGGTGATCAGCAAAGCGCAGGTGGCGCGCATCGACGGCATTGTGCAGGATTCGATCAAGGCCGGCGCCAAGCTCGAAGCCGGCGGCACGTTCGAGGGACCGTTTTACAAGCCGACCGTGCTGACCGGCGTGAAGCCCGGCATGCGCGCCTTCGAAGAGGAAATCTTCGGCCCGGTCGCGGCGATCACCTCGGTCGGCAGCGACGACGAAGCGGTGAAGCTCGCCAACCAAAACGAATACGGCCTCTCGGCCGGCGTGTTCTCGGCCGATGTCGGCCGCGCCGTCGCCATCGGCAACCGGCTCAATACCGGACTTCTTCACATCAACGACCAGACCGTCGCCGACGAACCGCATGTGCCGTTCGGCGGATCGGGCGCATCCGGCAACGGCACGCGCATCGGCGGCCCTGCCAATTGGGACGAGTTCACCCAATGGCAGTGGGTCACCATCAAGGAAAAGCCGAATCCCTACCCGTTCTGAGGGCGCCGACGCATGACCGCGTAACCGTGCGCTTAAATTTCGGAGAGCTTAGATGAGTAAGAAGTTTGATCTCGTCATCGACGGCGGCAAAGTCTCGGCGCGCGATCATTTCGAAGTCCACAATCCGTCGACCGGTGAAGTCGTCGGGCTCGCGCCACAGGCGAGCCCGGCCGACCTCGATCACGCGGTGGCCGCCGCCAATAAAGCGTTCCTGAGTTCAGCGAAGAAGGTTTAGCCGAAAACACCGACATTCAGGTCATCTGGTCCTGATCGGTCGGCCTTTCGGCCGTAATCGTTCCCCCTCGCCCCGCTTGCGGGGAGAGAAAAGATGAGACGGCGGAACGAACAACCTCATCCTGAGGCGCTCGGCGCGTTGGCGCCGAGCCTCGAAGGATGCCAGCTCAGTCGCCCGGGTGCGCGCGTCGTCAGATTTTGCCGATCTGGATGATCGGCTTAATGGTCAGGCCGCGCTCAGAGTCCTGCGCCGCTTCGTTGATACGCTCGAACGGATAGAATTTGACGAGCTTGTCGAACGGAAAACGGCCCTGGAGATGGAGATCGATCAACTGCGGAATGAACACGTCCGGTACGCTGTCGCCTTCAATGATGCCGTAGAGGGTTTTCGCCTGCTGCATGAAGTCGGTGATGTCGATCTTGATGTCGGTCGCCGGCGGCGCGGCGCCGACAATGCCAAGCGTACCGCGGACGCCGAGCGCATCGACCGCCTGACGCACCACCGGCGGCAGGCCGGTGGTCTCGAGCGCGAATTGCACGCCGCCGCCGGTGATCCCCTTGATCGCGGCGACCGGATCGGTCTCGTTGGCGTTGACCGCGTGCGTGGCGCCGAGCTCTTTGGCGAGCGCAAGCCGCGAGGGAACGACATCGACCGCGATAATCGTCGTCGCGCCGACGGCGCGCGCCGCCATGATGGCCGCGAGCCCGACCGCGCCGGAGCCGAAAGCGGCAAAGCTCGCGCCGTGGCCGACTTTCAGCGCGTTCATCACCGCGCCGGCGCCGGTCTGGATGCCGCAGCCGAGCGGCCCGAGCAGCTCGAGCGGCGCCTCCTTCGGCACCTTGACGACGTTGCGCTCGTTGGCGAGCGCAAAGGTAGAGAAGGATGATTGGCCGAAAAAATGATCGTGGATGAGGCCGGAGTCGTCCTCGAGGCTGCGGCTGCCGTCGGCGCGTCCGCCGCTGAAATTGTGGGCGTTGAAGTTTTCGCAATTGTTCGGCCGCCCCTGAATGCATTGCCGGCAGGCGCCGCAGGACATGAAGCTCAAGACTACATGGTCGCCAGGCCGCACCTTGACGACCCTCGGGCCGATCTTCTCGACAATGCCGGCGCCCTCGTGGCCGAGCACGATCGGCTGCGGCACCGGATACATCTGGTCGCGCACGATCATGTCGGTGTGGCACATGCCGGTCGCGACAATGCGCACCAGCACTTCGTCGTCGCGCGGCTCGCCCATGCGCAGCTTTTCGATGGTGAAAGGACCGCCCTTGTTGCGCACCACTGCGGCTGTCACGGCATTCGATGAAGTCGGCCCCGGCATGATCCCTCCCCTGGCGATTTTGTTCAGCGCTTCCGCGGACGTTACCATAATTTTCCGGATGGCATTACCGCCTCCCCGGAAAGTCCCATTAACGCACGCACGGCCCTCTAAAAATTCTATCCGCTTTGCCGAACGATTGAGCGCCGGTCACGAGAAAGGGAAAGACTATTTGCCGCGCTGGACTAAAATCGAAGCGGCGTCTATGGCAGTTGTTGATCCAATCTCTGGCGACAAAATCGCAAGATCGCAGCAGACCAAATAATCAAAACCACTCGGGAGGAACGAAAATGCCATCCAAAAAGCGGAATACAAATAAACCGTCGCCCGGCGTTGCGCCACGGGGATTGTCGCGCCGCGACTTCGTCAAGCGCGCGGCCGCGGGCGCCGGCGGTCTCGCGTTTGCCGGCGGCATCTCGACCGCTTTCGCCCAGGCGGCGGACGTCATCAAAATCGGATTTGTCAGTCCGCGCACCGGCCCGCTCGGCGGCTTCGGCGAAGGTGATCCGTTCGTGCTCGGCCTGGCGCGCAAGGCTTTGGCCAACGGCATTACGTCCGGTGGCAAGAAGTACAAGGTCGAGATCATCGACCAGGATTCGCAATCCGATCCGGCGCGCGCCAGCCAATTGGCGAAGGCGCTGATCTCGACCGACAACGTCGATCTGATGCTGGTCACGTCGACGCCCGAGGTCGTCAATCCGGTGTCGGACGCTTGCGAGTCCGCGGGCGTGCCTTGCATCTCCACCGTCATGCCGTGGGAAGCCTGGTATTTCGGCCGCGGCGCCAAGCCCGGCGAACCCTCGCCGTTCAAGTGGACCTATCACTTCTCATTCGGCGTCGCCGAATTCGCCAAGGCCTACATTTCCGAATGGAATAACGGCGCGGTCCCGACCAACAAAAAAATCGGTGTGATGTTTCCCAACGATGCCGACGGCAATGCGCTGCGCCAGCACATGATTCCTATATTCGAGAAAGCCGGTTTCAGCGTGTTCGATCCCGGCGGCTACGAAGACGGCACCACGGACTATTCGGCGCAGATCGCGAAGTACAAGGCTGCCGGCGTGCAAATCTTCACCGGCGTGCCGATCCCGCCGGACTTCGCCACGTTCTGGCGCCAGGCGGCACAGCAAGGCCTTGCCAAGACTGTCAAAATCCAAAGCATCGCCAAGACCGGCCTGTTCCCGTCGCAAATGGAAGCGCTCGGCACGCTCGCGTACAACATCGCGAGCCTCGCTTATTGGCACCCGACGTTCCCCTACAAATCGCCGCTCACCGGCGGCACGTCGCAAGAGCTCGCCGACGGCTACGAGAAGAGCAGCGGCCGGCAGTGGAACCAGCAACTCGGCGCCACGCAGTCCCTGCTCGATGCCGGCACCGAACTCCTCAAAGCCGCGGATCCGAAAAACAAGGCGGAGCTGGCGAAGACGCTGAGCAGCTTCAAAGTCACCACCGCAATCGGCGTCGTCAATTGGGGCAAAGGACCGGTGCCGAACGTTTTTCCGACACCGCTGATTGGCGCGCAATGGATCAAGGCCAAGCCGGGCAGCAAGTACAAGCTCGACCTGGTCATTGTCGACAACGCCGATGACCCCAACGTGCCGATTGGCGCCAAGCTCCAGCCCTATAGCTGAACAAGCGAATTTGCCGAAGACCGACAGCCGCGCCATCTGGTGCGGCTGTCGCCGTTAAGGGCCCGCAGTCAACAGGCGCCCCGGCGTCGCTTTTGCCGCTTAGCTAGCTCTGATAGCGTGCCGCTTCCCATGGACGCTGTGCAGACCGTCAAGCTGGAAGACGCCGGACCGTCGCCGGAGACGGGCCGCGTCACGCCGATGATGGAGCAATATATCGAGATCAAGACCGCCAATCCGGACTGTTTGCTGTTCTACCGGATGGGGGATTTTTACGAGCTGTTCTTCGACGATGCCGAGATCGCGTCGCGGGCGCTCGGCATTGTGCTGACCAAGCGCGGCAAGCATTTGGGCCGCGACATTCCGATGTGCGGCGTCCCGGTTGAACGCGCCGACGAATACTTGCACCGGCTGATCGCGCTCGGCCATCGCGTCGCGGTCTGCGAGCAACTCGAGGATCCCGCGGAAGCGCGCAAGCGCGGCGCGAAAAGCATCGTGCGGCGCGACGTCGTGCGCCTGGTGACGCCGGGCACGCTGACGGAAGATTCGCTGCTCGATGCCAAGAGCAATAACTATCTCCTGGCGCTGGCGCGGGCGCGCATTGCCGCCGGCGAAGACCAGTTTGCGCTCGCCTGGATCGACATCTCGACCGGCGAGTTCCGGGTGCGCGAGTGCGAGCGCAGCGTGCTCGCCGCCGAGATCGCCCGCGTCGAGCCGGGCGAGATCATCGTTTCCGATGCGTTCTATTCCGATGCCGAATGGGCGCCCTATTTGCGCACGCTGCCCGCGATCACCCCGCTGCCGCGCGACGTGTTCGACGGCGCGACCGCCGAGCGGCGACTGGCGGCATTCTTTGCCGTCGCAACCACCGCGGCGTTTGGCACTTTCTCGCGCCTGCAAGCGACGGCCGCGGCGGCGGCAATCACATATGTCGAGCGGACCCAGATCGGCAAGCGTCCGCCGCTGTCGCCACCCGTTGCCGAACGCGCCGGCGCAACGCTCGCCATCGACCAGGCCACCCGCAGCAATCTCGAATTGCTGCGGACTTTGACCGGCGAGCGGTCGGGTTCGCTCCTTACCGCCATCGACCGCACCATCACCGCGGCCGGCGCCCGGCTGTTGGCGCAGCGCCTGGCCGCGCCGCTCACCGATCCGGCCGAGATCGGCCATCGGCTCGATGCGGTCGAGACGTTCGCGAGCGATGGTGCGATGCGCGGCGACATGCGCGAGCGGCTTAAATCGGCGCCCGACCTCGCGCGCGCATTGTCGCGCATTGCCATCGGCCGTGGCGGCCCGCGCGACCTTGCGGCGATTCGCGACGGCATCGTCGCCGCGGCGCGGATCGCCGAACGGCTAGCGGCGGCGGCGCAGGTCCCGCGAGATATCGCCGAAGCGGTTCGGGCATTGCGCCGTGCCGATCCCGCGCTCGCCGGTGAACTCGCACACGCCCTCGCCGAGGAGCTGCCGGCTTTGCGCCGCGACGGCGGCTTTGTGCGCGCCGGCTATGAACCGGCCCTCGATGAGGCGCGCGCGCTGCGCGACGAATCCCGCCGCGTCATCGCCGCCCTGCAAATCCGCTACGCCGAATCGACCGGCGTGCGCACGCTGAAAATCCGGCACAACAACGTTCTCGGCTATTTCGTCGACGTCACCGCGCAGCACGGCGAAAAACTGATGGCGGCGCCGCTCAACGCGACTTTCATCCACCGGCAAACGCTTGCCGGCCAGGTGCGCTTCACCACGGCCGAGCTCGGCGAGCTTGAATCAAAAATCGCCAATGCCGCCGACCGCGCGCTGGCGCTAGAGCTGGAGGTTTTCGACCGCCTCACGGCGGCAGTGGCGGCTGCAAGCGGCGCCATCAAGGCCGCCGCGGACGCGCTCGCGGTGATCGACGTTGTTTCAGCCCTGGCTGCGCTCGCGGTTGAGCGCGACTATGTGCGTCCGGAAGTCGATGACGGCCTGGCGTTTGCGATCAGCGGCGGCCGCCATCCAGTCGTCGAACAGGCGCTGACCGCGAGCGCCGGACCGTTCATCGCCAACGATTGCGACCTCTCGCCACCAGGAGAAGAAAAGGCCGGACGCATCTGGCTCATCACCGGACCCAACATGGCGGGAAAATCGACTTTCCTGCGCCAGAATGCGCTGATCGCCGTGCTGGCCCAAATGGGCAGCTTCGTACCGGCGCAGGCGGCGCATATCGGCGCCATCGACCGATTGTTTTCGCGCGTCGGCGCCGCCGACGATCTCGCCCGCGGCCGCTCCACCTTCATGGTCGAAATGGTGGAAACCGCGGCGATCCTCAATCAGGCCGGCGAGCGCGCGCTGGTCATTTTGGACGAAATCGGGCGCGGCACGGCGACGTTTGACGGCCTCTCCATCGCGTGGGCGGCGATCGAGCATCTGCACGAGAAGAACCGCTGCCGCGCGTTGTTCGCCACGCACTTCCATGAGATGACCGCGCTCGCCGCCAAGCTTAACCGGCTGCATAACGTCACCATGCGGGTGAAGGAATGGCACGGCGATGTCGTATTCCTACACGAAGTCGTGCCCGGCGCGGCCGATCGTTCCTACGGCATCCAGGTCGCCAAGCTCGCCGGCCTGCCGCCGGGCGTGATCGAACGCGCCAAAATCGTGCTGGCGCAGCTTGAGGCCGAAGACCGTATGTCGCCAGCGCGCAAGCTGATCGATGATTTGCCGCTCTTCGCGGCGACACAGCGCGCCGCAGCGCCTGCGACGCCCGCTGATTCCGCGCTCAACGCGGTGACCGAAGCTTTGGCGGCGCTTCATCCGGACGAGATGTCGCCGCGCGACGCGCTCGAAGCGCTTTACGCGCTCAAGGAAGAGCTGGCGAAATCGCAATTCTGATTTCCGGCTCAGGCGCTCTTGCCCCGGAAGAAAAACAGCGCGCCGCTCCACATTAGGCAGACGCACAGAGCAACCAGAAGCGCGAGCCACACCCCGATGGGCGCGACCAGATAGTACAGCGCCACGCCGCCGAGCGCGATGCCGATCAGAAAAACCTGTGCATGTGCCGCTATGCTGGCGGTGGCTTTGCCGCCGATGCGCGGATGCATGATGGCGATCGAACTGCCGAGAATGATCGGAAACAGCGCCAACATGCCCGAAGCAAAAGGGCCGATGGCCGAACTCGCGGTCGTCACCGCGGCGACGACCACCGCGACGGCGAGTGCGCGCAGCGGGATTTCGAAGCGGTTCCGCGTGAACTCCTTCGCTTCGCCGCCGGCGCGATAGCGCCAGCTCAGCGGAATGGTGACCGCAAAGATCGCGGCGCAGACGGCGAACGCGCCGAACGGCGTCCAGGCCAATGCGCGAAAAGCGTAAACCAGCGCGAACCACACCAGCGTCGCCGTGCCGAGGCTGATAATCAGCCCGTACCGCTGGGCGAGCACTGTATAAATCAGCGCGAAGACGCTCACCGCGCCGGTTATGGCAACCGTGCCGATGGCGCCGGCGGCGATGAATTCCGGCGGCTGCTCCAGCGCGAGAATGACGTACGCCGCGCCGACCGAGGTTGGCAGCGCGCTTATCAACGCGCCAACGAACGGCCCACTTCGCTCCACGGCGACCGAAACGGCGACCACGGCTGTTGCCGTCAGCACCATTTTCAGAGCAAGACCTACCCAGAACAGCAGCTCGGGAGACATCGGCATCGTTGACCGGCAACTGATGTTTTGCAGCGCCGCGCTTTCCGGCGCGCCGCTATGCCGGTGTGAGCACGAGCCGGCCGACAACTTTGCCGGCCTTCAGTTCGTTGAGCGCTTCGTTGACGGCGGCGAGCGGCCGCGTGCCAACCGGGAAATCCGGGGCGCCTTTGCGGCGGACCAGATCAAGAAGCTCGGCCATTTCGTTGAGGCTGCCGACATAAGAGCCTTGCACGCTGATGGCGCGCAGCGGCAGCGACGGCAGCGGCACGGTAATGTCGCCGCCGAACAGGCCGACGATAATCAGTTTGCCGCCCTTGATCAGGCTATCGAGCGCAAGCTGCACCGTGCGCGTCGCGCCGACGAGATCGATCACCGCCCAGGCGCCACCGTTGGTGGCATCGACGATCTGTTTCGCAGCGTCGGCGGCCCCGCCGTCGATTGCGGCCTGTGCGCCGGCCTTGAGCGCGGCTTCGCGCTTGACCGGATCGATATCGACGACAATCGCAGCCTTGCCGCCCATCGCCTTGTGCAGCGCCAGGCACATGAGCCCGAGGCCGCCGGCGCCGATGATGACCACCGTCTCATCAAACAACACCGGGCCGACTTTCTTGAGCGCTCCAAAGGTGGTGATGCCCGAACAGGCGAGCGGTGCAGCGCGCTCCGGCGCAACGTTGCCGATGTCGAACAGATAGCGCGGGTGCGGCACCAGGAGGTAGTCGGCGTAGCCGCCGGCACGGAAAACGCCGATGCTGAACGGCGTGCGGCACAGCTGCTCGTCGCCGCGCTTGCAGACTTTGCACTCTCCGCAACCCAGCCAGGGATGCACAAGCCTCCGGTCGCCAACCTTGACGCCGGTCGCGTCCGGGCCGACGGCGACAACCTCGCCGACATTCTCGTGCCCCATGGTCAACGGCAGCTTCACGCCGCGGTCGCTGAGTTTGAGCTTCTTGCCGCCGCCCAGGTCGTAATAGCCGTCCCAAATATGCAGGTCGCTGTGGCAGACGCCGGCCGCGACCACCTTGAGCAAGACCTCGCTTCCCGCAGGCTTCGGGGTCGGCCGTTCCATCAGCCGCAACGGCGCGCCGCACTCACAAACGTCGTAGCTTTTCATCGGACCTTTCTCCTCCCAGTGTGGCAGCCGCTTTTGCGTTTCGTCGCCGAGAACGTAGCATATAGGCGTCCGGCCGCCCTACCCCCAGCCGCAAGCGGCGCCGGGCGATGACAGCGGGCGGCGCCTCGTTTATGACGGACGCCCGATGCTTGAAATTCACCGCCCCTCGCGCAACGCGAGCGACCTTCTCGACAGCGCGTCGATCGTCGCCGATCTGAACGCGCTCGCGGCGAGCAATTCCGGTGGAGAGCGCGAGCTGCGCACGGCGGTCGCGCGCCGTCTGAAGACCGCGCTGACACGGGCGCGCGCCCGCGCCGACGAGCTTTTGCTCGAGGACCGCCACGGCCGGCGCTGCGCGGAGCGGCTAAGCCAGGCCGAAGATGAAATCATCCGCATTCTGTTCGAATTCACGACCAGCAAGCTCTATCCGCCGCAGGTCCACTCGCAGGCCGAACGCATGGCGGTAATCGCGACAGGCGGTTACGGCCGCGGCTTGCTGGCGCCGGGTTCCGACATCGATCTGTTGTTTCTGCTGCCTTACAAACAAACCGCCTGGGGCGAGTCGGTCGCCGAAGCGCTGCTCTATTGCCTGTGGGACATGGGGCAGAAAGTCGGTCATGCGACGCGCTCGGTCGACGAATGCATCCGCCAAGCCAAGGCGGACATGACCATTCGCACCGCGCTCCTTGAAGCACGCCTCCTGCTCGGCGACGCGAAACTCTACGACGAGCTGACCGCGCGGTTCGACAAGGAAGTGGTGCAGGGAACCGCGGCGGAGTTCGTCGCCGCCAAGCTTGCCGAGCGCGAAGAGCGCCACCGGCGGGTCGGACAATCGCGTTATTTGGTCGAGCCGAATGTCAAAGACGGCAAGGGCGGATTGCGCGATCTGCACACGCTGTTTTGGATCGCCAAGTATGTCTATCGGGTTCGCGAGCCAGAGGAACTGATCGATCGCGGCGTTTTCGACCGCGACGAATACAACATGTTCCGGCGCTGCGAGGATTTTCTCTGGTCGGTTCGCTGCAACATGCATTTCCTCGCCGGCCGGGCCGAGGAACGCTTGTCGTTTGACATCCAGCGCGAGATCGCGGTCCGGCTTGGCTACACCGAACATCCAGGCTTGCGCGACGTCGAACGCTTCATGAAACACTACTTCCTCACCGCCAAGCATGTCGGCGACTTAACCGCCATTCTGTGCGCGGATCTGGAGGAACGGCAGGCTAAGCCCGCCCCGGTATTGAGCCGGGTGATCGCGCGGCTTCGCCCGGCGCGCGCCACTCGGCGGCAATTGAGCGAGAGCGCGGACTTTTTCGTCGATAATAACCGCATCAATCTTGTCCGCCCGGGCGTCTTCAAGCGCGATCCGGTCAATCTCATCCGGCTGTTTTACCTCGCGCAGAAGTACAATCTCGCCATCCATCCCGAGGCCATGCATACGGCGACACGATCGCTCAAGCTGATCGACGCCAAACTGCGCGGCGACAAGGAAGCCAACCGTCTGTTCCTGGAAATCTTGACGTCCAAAAACGAAGCCGAAACCGTGCTGCGCCGCATGAACGAGGCCGGCGTGCTCGGCGCATTCGTCCGCGCCTTCGGGCGGATCGTGGCGATGATGCAGTTCAATATGTATCACCACTATACAGTGGACGAGCATCTGTTGCGCTGCATCGGCGTGCTCAACGAAATCGAGCGGCACGCCGCTCCGGCTTTAAGCTTCGCCAGCGAGCTGTTCGACACCATCCAGCCGGAACACCGAAGATTGCTCTACGTCACGCTGTTTTTGCACGATATCGCCAAGGGCCGCGTCGAAGATCATTCCATCGCCGGCGCGCGCATTGCCCGGCGGCTGTGTCCGCGGCTGGGCTTGAGTGCCGCCGAAACCGAGCTCGTGGCCTGGCTGGTGGAAGTGCATTTGGTGATGTCGACGGTCGCCCAGTCGCGCGATCTTTCCGACCGCAGAACCATCGAGAATTTTGCCGCGGTAGTGCAGTCGCTGGAACGCATGAAGCTGTTGGCGATTTTGACCACGGCCGACATCCGCGCGGTAGGACCTGGCGTGTGGAACGGCTGGAAAGCGCAGCTTTTGCGCACGCTTTATTACGAGACCGAGCCGGTACTCACTGGCGGCTTTTCCGAAGTCAACCGCGGCCAGCGGGTCGCCGCGGCGAAGGCGGAATTCCGCGACGCGATTGCCGGTTGGCCGCCCGACGAAATCGAAGCCTATGTCGCGCGCCATTATCCGGCTTACTGGCTCAAGGTCGACTTGCCGCACAAGCTTGCGCACGCGCATTTTGTCCGCGCATCAGACGCTGCCGGCAAACGGCTCGCCATGGACGTCGGCTTCGATGCGGTGCGCGGGGTGACTGAACTTACGGTTTACACGCCCGACCATCCGTGGCTCCTTTCGGTCATAGCCGGAGCCTGCGCGCTCGCCGGCGCCAACATCGTCGACGCACAAATTTACACCACCACGGATGGGCTTGCGCTCGATACTATCTCGGTGACCCGCGAGTTCGAACAAGAAGACGACGAAGCGCGGCGCGCCGCGCGCGTGGTCGACGTCATCGAGAAGGCGCTGCGCGGCGAGATTAAGCTGCCGGATGTCGTCGCCAAACGGTCGCCGGCGAAGGGCCGCCTGCGGGCGTTCGCCATCGAACCGGAAGTGACCATCAACAATCAGTGGTCGCAGCGCTACACCGTGGTCGAGGTCACCGGGCTCGATCGGCCGGGACTGCTGTACGAACTCACCACCACGCTGTCCAAGCTCAACCTCAACATTGCGTCGGCTCACGTCGCGACTTTCGGGGAGCGCGTCGTCGACGTGTTTTACGTCACCGATCTGCTCGGCGCCCAAATCACCGCCCCGACCCGGCAAGCCGCGATCAAGCGCCCGCTGCTGGCCCTATTCACGCTTCCAGGCAGCGAGACTAATCCGGCACAATTGACCGCCGGCAGCTGATCTCGGCTAGCGCGGAACGGCAGTAACCGCCCCTTAAACCGCGTTCTCTACCGTCGCTCCGCACGATTTGCTGGGGACGGGACATGGCGTGGCAAGGAGCGGGCCGCAAGCGTGCGCGGAATCCCGCGCGCCTCGAGCTCCGCTTGCGCCCGCAGGACCGCACCGGCGGTCCGCCGTCCGGCCGAGACAACGGCCACCGCCGCCGGCGCGACGATTTCGCCCCGCGTGAAGTGCGCAAGCGCCGGCGCTCCGGCGGCCGGCGCTCTGCGCTTGGCAGCATGTTTTATTGGGGCGCGGTTTTGGCGGTGTGGGCCATTATCGCCGCTATCGGCCTTGTGATCTGGATCGGCGCTCACCTTCCCCCCATTCAGTCACTCGAAATTCCCAAACGGCCGCCATCGGTTCTGATCGTCGGTGCCGGCGGAACGACGCTTGCCACCCGGGGCGACATGGGCGGCGCGGCGGTCATGCTGCGTGAGCTGCCGGATTATGTCCCTAAGGCTTTCATCGCCATTGAGGATCGCCGCTTCTATTGGCATCACGGCGTCGACCCGCTGGGGATTCTGCGCGCGCTGATGCACGACGTGCTCCGTCGCGGCAACGCGCAAGGCGGATCGACCATCACCCAGCAGCTGGCAAAAAATCTCTTTCTCACTCAGGAGCGCACGGTCTCGCGCAAGCTGCAAGAAGTTGCGCTCGCTTTCTGGCTCGAACACCGCTTCAACAAATCGCAGATCCTCGAGCTTTATCTCAACCGCGTCTATTTCGGCTCCGGCGCCTATGGCGTCGAAGCCGCCACGCAGCGTTATTTCGGAAAATCGGCGCGACAAATGACGGTCGCTGAAGCTGCGCTCCTCGCCGGGCTGGTTCAATCACCGTCGCGGCTGGCGCCGAGCCATAATCCGGACGGCGCCGAACGCCGCGCCCGCGTCGTGCTCGCCGATATGGCCGACCAGAACCTGATCGGCGAAGACGCGGAAAAACTCGCACTCGCCCATCCTGCGCGCGCAGTTAAGCCGGCCGGCGCGGACTCGCTCAACTACGTGGCCGATTGGGTCATGGACGCGGTCAACGATTACGTCGGCCGATTCGACCAGGATATCGTCGTCGAGACCTCGATCGATCCGGCGCTGCAAGGCGCCGCCGAACACGCGCTCGACGACGCGTTGCGCGAGAAAGGCGAGAAATTCGGCATCAGCGAAGGCGCGATCGTGGCGATGACGCCGGACGGCATCGTGCGCGCATTGGTCGGCGGCCGAAGCTACGCCGAAAGCCAATTCAATCGCGCGATCGCCGCGAAGCGCCAGCCGGGCTCGGCATTCAAGCCGTTCGTCTACCTCACGGCGCTGGAGCACGGCCTGACACCGGAGACCGTGCGCGACGATGCGCCGATAACCGTGAAAGGCTGGAAGCCGGAAAACTACGAGCACGAATTCATGGGGCCGGTAACGTTGACGACGGCACTCGCCAATTCGCTCAACACCGTCTCCGTGCGCCTGATCCTCGAGGTCGGTCCCTCGGCCGTCGCGCGAACCGCCTACCGCCTGGGAATCGATTCAAAGCTCGACCCCAATCCTTCGCTCGCGCTCGGCACATCCGGCGTGTCGCCGCTCGAACTCGTCTCCGCTTATGCGCCGTTCGCCAACGGTGGATTTGCCGCCGTGCCGCATGTCATCGAAAGGATAAAGGGGACCGACGGAAGCATCCTTTACGCCCGGGCGACACAGGCGCTCGGCCGCATCGTCGATGCACGCTACGTGGCGATGATGAATTCCATGCTGCACGAGACCATCGCCAGCGGCACGGGGCGCCACGCCGACCTTCCGGGCTGGCCCGCGGCCGGCAAGACCGGAACCAGTCAGGATTACCGCGACGCCTGGTTCGTCGGATACACCTCGCACATGGTCACCGGAATCTGGCTCGGCAACGACGACAATTCACCAACCCGCAAAGCCGTCGGCGGCGGCCTGCCGGTAGACGTCTGGAGCCGCTTCATGCGCGCCGCACATCAGGGCGTTGCTCCCTCGGCACTGCCAGGCGCGGGCGGCGGATCGCCGATTACGTCCCTCTTCCAGTCGGCGGCGGCGCCTCCGGCCGGCGGCCGCGCTCCGCAATCGAATCAGGAAGGCCTCGACTCGTGGCTGCTCGATAAGCTGTTCGGCCGGCATTAACGCCATACCCAAAGCGCCACGCGTCGTCCCTTTCGTTTCGACGATTAGGCCGCGCCGCTCTTGTTCAGTACCGTGCCGCGATCGGCAATTCCTCCGCAGGGAACAGCGAGATCACGGTGCGGCCTTTGTCGGTGACGACAACCTCTTCCTCGATGCGCGCCGCGGAATACCCGTCGCTCGCCGGACAATAAGTCTCCAGCGCGAAAACCATTCCCTCCTTGATCACGGTCGGGTGGTCCATGGAGACGACGCGGCTGATGATCGGCCGCTCGTGCAGGTTCAAGCCCAACCCATGGCCGAATTGCAGGCCGAACGCAGAAAGTTCGTCGGGGAAACCGAATTCCTCGGCTTTCGGCCACACGCTGCACACCTCGTCGGTGGTCACACCGGGCTTGATCAGGTCGATCGCCAGATCGAGCCATTCGCGGCATTTCTTGTAAGCATCCCGCTGCGACGGCGTGGCGCGGCCGACGTTGAACGTGCGGTAGTAGCAGGTCCGGTAACCCACGAAACTGTGGAGGATATCGAAGAACACCTGATCGCCCGGCCGCACCATCCGGTCGGTGAAATTGTGCGGATGCGGGTTGCAGCGCTCGCCGGAAATGGCGTTGACGGCTTCGACGTCGTCGGAGCCGTGGCGATACAAGAATTCGTTGACCCGCGCGACCATGTCGTTTTCGCGGATACCGGGTTTGAGCTCTTCGTTGATCAGATGGTAGGCGCCGTCGACCATGGCGGCAGCGCGATTGAGCAACGCGATTTCATCGGCCGATTTCACCTCGCGGGCTTCGAGCATGATCTGCTGGCCGTCTTTGACCTTGAGCCCTGCCTTTTCCAGCTCGAACATCATCGGCGGCTCGATGATGTCGACACCGACCGGCATTTTGGCGACGCCGGCTGACCGCAAGATCGAAGCTATTTCCTCGGCGTGATGCTTCATCAAGCCGAAGGCGGGATCGACCGTGCCGCGCAAACCGACCAGGCCGGCTCTGCAGTTCTCCGGCTTGAGCCAGGGCGAATAGAGCCGATGGTGGACGGCGGCCGAGCCAAAATCCCAAAGGATAGGGTCGCCGCCGCGCGTCAACAGCGTCCAGCGGGAAAGCTTGTCGCGCGCCCACTCGCCGATTTTGGTCGACGTGACATAGCGAATGTTGTTGTCGTCGAACAACAGCAGCGCGCCGAGATCGGACGCTTCCAGCGCGGCTTGGGCGCGGCCGAGCCGGTAACGGTGCATGCGGCGGTAATCGACACGCTCTTCGAAATCGACGCCCATGATGCCGAGCGCCGGCAAATGCCGGCCCCAATTATATCTCGGGTTGACGTCCTCGGCGCGGATGGTTGTCGGGTCGCGGGTAATGTCGTCCATGACGCGTTCCTCCTTGTTTACGCATATTAGGCCGGCGATCGGCGCCGCGGCAGCCTCACGGCGACGCTTTGCTTATGCGGCGGTCTTGCGTCCCCAGAGCCGCGCCGAAGCGAGGTCGGCGCCGTCGCGGATCGATTTAAGCTTCAGCCACACCGCAGGCTCGATCACCCATTCGCGGCGGGTGAACGTGCCGAAACCGCAATCGGTCGAAGCGATGACGCGCTCACGGTCGCCTATGGCCGCGACTGCCTCTTCAATGCGGCGCGCTACCACTTCCGGATGCTCGACGAAATTGCTCGTGCTCTCGACCACGCCGGGAATGAGAATCATGTCCTTGGGAAACGGCACGCGCTTGAGCGCCGCATATTCATGCGCGTGGCGCGGATTGGAAAATTCAATCGAAAGCGCGCCGACCTGAGCGCCGTAAAGCGGCCGCAGGATTTTTTCCAGCGCGATGTCGTGCATATGCGGGCCTTCCCAATTACCGTAGCAAATATGCAACCGCACGCGGTCGCGCGGGATGCCGGCGATGCCTTGGTTGATCATAGCCACGTGCAACTCGACCGCCTTGACGAAATCGGCGTCCGTTCCGTCGCGATAGAACATGGTCCGATCCATGGCGAGATCGGGGGCGTCGATTTGCAGGACCAGTCCAGCTTTGTGGATGGCCAGGTATTCATGGCGCATCTCGCGGGCGATGGCGGCGAGATAGGCCTCGTTGCTGTCGTAAAAAGCGTTGAGCATGGTGGATGCAATAATTCCCGGCGACGGCGCAGTCATGAAATTTTCCGCGAACGGTTGGCCTTCGCCAGCAATGCGCAGATACCGCGCAATTTCATGCTCGATCGCCGAGGTATCGTGATAGTGCAGCTCGCCCTGCGCCTGCGGCGCGTTCTGCTGGCGGCTCACATTGGGAAACCGGCGCGCGAGGTTTTGCACCAGTTCGGGGAATTCCTCGAATTCCCGTCCGCGCCGCCGCTTCGATTCCCCGCCGAAGCCCGACATGCGCTGCGGCACATACGTCTGAAATCCGACGCGCTGCTGCTCGCCGTCATTGCCGCTGTCGATGCCCGCCTCTTTCTGCTTTGCAACAACATGGCGTAGGGCCTTGTCCATTTCGGCGTCGAGATCAGCCTCCTCGTAGGGCTCGCCCGCCTCGCGGCGAACCAAAAGTTCACTCAAGCGCTCGTTGCGCGGCAGGCTGCCGACATGGGTGGTGAAGATGCGGTCGCGACTAACAATCATGATACGAACCTTTGCTGCTGATAGAAAAAACTTTTAGCTCCACAATTCCCGGCTGGCCAAGCGCGCGCCCTCGGCCAGGGCTTCGAGCTTCGCCCACATGATGGACGGATGAACGCGCTTGACGTGCGGCGATTGCGCAAAGCCGCAATCGGTGCCGCCTAAGACGTTCTCGCGGCCGACCAACCGCGCGAGCCGCACCAGCCGTTCGGCGACGAGTTCAGGGTGCTCGACAATGTTGGTGGCATGGCTGACGAGTCCGGGAATAAGCTTGCGGCCAGGCGGCAGTTTGGCCATTTCCCAGACCCGCCATTCATGATCGTGCCGCGGATTAGCCATCTCGATGCAATAGCCGCCCGCTTTGACGCGCAAGACGAGATCGACGATATCCTTGAGCGGAATGTCGGTGGAGTGCGGCGTGTTAAAGCTGCCCCAGCAGATGTGGTAGCGGATGCGCTCTTCCGGCAATCCGGCGAGCGCATGATTGAGCGCCTCGATGCGCACCGCCGCCCATTTGCGATATGGCTCGAGCTGGTCGGCGGCAAACGCCACGTCGAACATATAGGGCAGGAACGCGTCGTCGATCTGCACGATCAGTCCGGCGTCGATGATCGCCTTGTATTCCTCGCGCAAGGCTTCCGCGAGCTTGAACAGAAATTCCTCGTCGTTCTTGTAGTATTCGTTGTTGTGCCGCGGCACGGCGCTCGCCGGCGCAACGACCGGCAAGAAGGCGTCGGTTACGTCCACGCCCTTGAGCGCGGCCTTAAAGGTGGCGATATCCTTTTGCAGCGCTGCGTGGCCTTTGTAGGTCAACGGCCCGACGCAAACCACCGTGCCGCGCTTTGGCAGCTTTTGCGTCGGAAAATATTCGGCATAGAAATCGCCGAATTTCTTTTGATCGCGGCCGGCGCCGCGCGGCACCTCGATGTCGCGTTCCTCGATGCCACCGAGGCGGTCGAGCACGTAGAAAGACCAGCTGCGGAATTTGCCGAACTCGCCGTCGCTGACGATGTCGATTCCGGCCTTTTGCTGCTGCTTCACGACCTCGGCAACGGAATGCGACAGACAGCGATCGAACGCCGCCTGATCGGCTTTGACGCCGCTGTCAATGGCTTCAATGTAGCGGCTGAGTTCGGGAGGGCGTACCAGACTGCCAACATGGGTGGTGAGAATGCGGCTCGACATCGTATTCGGCTCCGGCAGGCCTTTTGCTGACGGCGCTTCCTTAGCGCAATTTTGCCGCGCTGACATTGCCTTGCTGGCAATTTTCGTCACCGGCATAATGTGGGCAAGAATGGGCAACACATAAGGCTCCCGCCCGCCTTGAGGAAACGCCGCGATGAATATCGCTCAGTCGAGCTTGCCGGCGCACGCGCCCGACGCCGCCGTTCCGCGCGACTTCAATTTCGCGGCCGATATTCTCGCGCGCAATTTGGCGGCCGGGCGCGCCGACAGGCTTGCTTATATCGATCACCGCCAGGGTTGGAGCTACAGAGCGCTGGCCGCACGCGTCGACCGCTTCGGCTCCGTGCTGCGCTCGCTCGGCGTTCGCCGCGAGGAGCGCGTCATCATCTGTTTGCTCGACGGCATCGATTGGCCGACGACGTTTCTCGGCGCCATCAAGGCCGGCGTGGTGCCGGTCCCGCTCAACACCCTGCTGACTGAAAGCGATTATCGCTTCATGCTGGAGGACAGCCGCGCCCGCACCCTCGTCGTCTCCGAAGAGCTGTTCCCGAAGTTCGCCAATGTGATCGGGACCTGCCCCGATCTCGCTCATGTCGTCGTCTCGGGAGAAAGCGGATTCGGTCATCCACGCTTCGAGGATTTGCTTGGCGAAGCGCAGGACGAGCAAATTACCGCGCCGACCGTGCAGGACGATATCTGCTTTTGGCTCTACACCTCCGGCTCGACCGGCAAGCCGAAGGCCGCTGTTCATACCCACGCCGATCTGAAACTCACCGACGATCTCTACGGCAAGCCGTTCCTCGGCATCCAAGAAAGCGACGTCTGCTATTCGGTGGCAAAGCTGTTCTTTGCCTACGGGCTCGGCAACGCGCTGACGTTTCCGCTGTCCGCCGGCGCGACCACCATCCTGGCGCCGCAGCGGCCGACGCCAGAACTGGTGGCGGACATTCTCAAAAAGCATAAGGTCACGGTGCTCTTTGGTGTGCCGACGTTTTATGCCGCGTTTCTGGCGAGCAGCGCGGCGCCACCGCGCTCCGAGGTGAGGACGCGCGTGAGCATCTCCGCCGGCGAAGCGTTGCCGCCCGATGTCGGCCGCCGCTGGAGCAACCGCTACGGCATCGACCTTCTTGACGGGCTCGGCTCAACAGAGATGCTGCACATCTTTGTGTCCAACCGCGCCGGCGAGGTGAAATACGGCACCAGCGGCAAGCCGGTACCTGGCTACGATATCCGGCTGGTCGATGACGACGGACGGGTGGTGACAACCCGCGGCACCATGGGCGAATTGCAGGTGCGCGGACCGACTGCCGCGGTCATGTACTGGAATAACCGCGAGCAATCCCGCGCGACCTTCCTCGGCGAGTGGACGCGCTCCGGCGACAAATACATCGAAGACGATGACGGCTATTTCGTCTACTGCGGCCGGCGCGACGACATGCTCAAGGTTGGCGGCATTTATGTCTCGCCGTTCGAGGTCGAGGCGGCGCTGCAAAGTCATGACGGCGTACTCGAAGCCGCGGTCGTTGGCCGGCCGGACGTCGACGGCTTGATCAAGCCCAAGGCCTTTGTCGTGCTCAAATCGCAAGAGCAAGCCGGCGACGGCATGGTGCGTGCGTTACAGGACCATTGCCGGGAAAAGCTCGCCGCTTTCAAATACCCGCGCTGGATCGAGTTTCGCGTCGAGCTGCCGAAAACCGCGACCGGCAAAATCCAGCGTTTCAAGCTCCGCGCCGAAGCGCCGCCAGGGCCCTGACGCGGGGGGCCGCACGCCTTGCCTTTAGGGGGGGCGGGTATTACTACGATGGCATTCCGCTAGGGCGCCGCGGTAGCTCAGCTGGTAGAGCACCGCATTCGTAATGCGGGGGTCGGGGGTTCGAATCCCTTCCGCGGCACCATCTTTCCTCGAGCGCAAAATCTGGCTATATTCTGGCCAGAATGGCATATGCGATTGTGATTGCGCCGGAAGCGGTTGACGACCTCAGAAGGCTGTCAGCAAATACTCGCGCAACCGTTCGAGCGGCGTTGGCGATCCACCTACTGCACGAACCGGAAAAGACAAGTCGCAGTCGCATTAAACGCTTGCGAGGAGTGCGACGACCACGATACCGGTTACGCGTCGGCGAGGTCCGCGTGTTCTACGATATTACCGGTATGACCGTTGAGGTTTTGGCGATCGTAAGCAAATCGGAGGCCGAGCCATGGCTCGCACAGTTCGCAGATCGGGGATAAGAAAAGTTCCCTTATCCCAAATGAAGGACGACCTATCGCGGTTTTTGCGTGAAGCGGAAGCGCAGGAGATTGTTATTACGCGGCACGGCAAACCGGCCGGCGTACTTATCGGGTTCGAATCCGATGATGAATGGTTCGAATATCGCCTCGAAAATGATCCACGTTTTTTGCGGCGGATCGAGCAGGCAAGAAATAGTATTCGCGCCGGGCGTGGTGTGAATCTGGAAGACTTGGAAACGGAATGATTCTCAGTGGTTATCCCACCTTCGCCATCGGCATGTCGACGTAGATTTTATAGCTCTGCGTTTTCGGCTTCGCCTTGTCTTCCTCGCGAAGATATTCGACCGAGCTTCGCGCCAGATAAGCCATGGGCAGGATCATGGTCCGGATGAAACGCGTCGGCCGGTCGGTCGCTTGCGCGAATACCGGCTCGGGCCCGTTTTCGAACCAGGGGCTGCCCGGGCCGTACGAGGTCGAGCGGCCGTGGGTGTCGATGCGGATGCCGCCTTCCAGCAGGCAGCGGATGCCCGGTCCCTGATGGCGGTGCAGATAGGCGCAGCCGCCGGGCGGGAAGGCGACGCTGTCGCCGCGGAGAAGTAGCGGGCCCTCGGGCAGCGCATCGAGCCGCGCCGCAAACTTCTCGCGTGAAACGACGGAGCTTCCGGCTGGCACGGCAGCGGCCGAGCCGTCGGCGGCAAATTCCCAGCGCCATAGCGTCGCGCCTTCCGGTCCGCCTTTGATGTGCGCCGCCGCCTCGCCGCCAAAACCCTCATCGGCCCGCACGATCCGGTCGGCGACGGCGATCGAGCCGTGCACCACATAGATCATGTATGGCCGCGCCGGCAGCGTCAGTTCGGCGCCGTCGTTCGCCAATGTATCCTCGTAAAGCCGAAGCGCCGGCGGCATGGCGTTCCTCCTCCTGCATTATGCGCGGACGAGCCATGAGTTTCCGCGCTGAACGGGCTAGTGGTCCGATTCTAACATTCGCATCCCTTCTCGGTTAGCTCTCATGCGAATGTTAAAATCAAAGGACCACTAGCAAGTATAGGTCCGAGTGGGGCTTTGGACTTAACATTCGCTTCGCAAGTTTGCGGCTGAGTGTGTAGCGAATGTCAAGTCCGCCCCACTCGATGCAACGGGTTTACACTCGCTTCCGCGCCTTGCTAAATCGCAGTTAAGTCGCCGCGCCCTCTTCGCTCAAGAACGAACAGCGCCGCAACGGGAGGACGCCATGCAACGGACCACGCCGCCATATCGCGCCGACCATGTCGGCAGCCTGCTGCGGCCCCAAGCCCTGAAAGAGGCGCGCGCCAAGCGCGACCGTAACGAGATCACGGCGGAAGCTTTGGCCGCGATCGAGGACCGGGAAATCGAGCGGGTGATCCGCAAGCAGGAAGAGCTCGGCTTGAAGCTCGCGACCGACGGCGAATTACGCCGCACCTGGTGGCAGTTCGATTTCTTCCGGGGTCTCGATGGCGTGGAAATGTACACCGCCGATCGGGGCATTCAATTTCACGGCGTGACGACGAAGTCGCATGCGCTCAAGATCGACGCCAAGATCGGCTTTTCCGGCCATCCCATGATCGAGCATTTCAAGTTTCTCAAAGAGCATACTCGCGTGATGCCGAAAATGACCATACCGGCGCCGAGCACTTTGCATTTTCGCCAAGGCCGCACCGCGATCAGCAAGGAGATTTATCCCGACCTCGACGGTTTCTTTAAAGATGTCGGGAACGCCTATCGAGCGGCGATCCGCGCTTTCTACGATGCCGGCTGCCGTTATCTGCAGCTCGACGACACCGCCTGGGCGATGGCGTGCGATCCGGCCGAGCGGGTGCATTCCAAGGAGCGCGGGGACGATCCCGACGCGCTGCCGCAGCTTTACGCGCGCGCTACTAACGCCGCACTTGAAGGCCGGCCGGCCGACATGGTCATCACCATGCATTCATGCCGCGGCAATTTTCGTTCGACCTTCATTGCGTCGGGTGGTTACGAGTTCGTCGCCGAACAGCTTCTCGGCAAGACCGATCTCGACGGCTATTTCCTCGAATACGACACCGACCGTGCCGGCGGTTTCGAGCCGCTGCGCTTCTTTCCCAAAGGTAACAAGCAACTGGTGCTCGGCCTTGTCACCTCGAAGTTCGGCAAACTGGAAAAGAAAGACGACATCAAGCGCCGGATCGACGAGGCGAGCAAATACGTCGCCCTCGATCAACTCTGCCTGTCGCCGCAATGCGGCTTCGCCTCGACCGAGGAAGGCAACGCGCTGTCGGAAGAGGAGCAATGGGCAAAGCTGCGGATGGTTGTCGAGATTGCCGAAGAGGTCTGGGGCTAACGCGTCATGCGGGCAACCGGGTCCGGCCCGTAGTGGTCGGCCCGGCTGTAAACTTGACCCGGCGATCCATGCAGCGTCGAAGCCGCACGGACCCGCGGGTCAAGCCCGCGGGTGACGAATAAAAGGGTGAAAAGTTGCCAATGCAACGAACCAAGCCGCCATTTCGCGCCGATCACGTCGGCAGCCTGCTGCGGACCGCCGCGCTGAAAGAGGCCCGCGAGAAGCACGCGCGCGGCGAAATCAACGCTGACGCGCTGACCGCCGTGGAGGACCGCGAAATTGAAGCCCTGATCAAGAAGCAGGAAGCGATCGGGCTCAAAGTCGTCGCCGACGGCGAGTTTCGGCGCCGCTCCTGGAACTTCGATTTCCTCGAGCGCCTGCCGGGCGTCGAATGCTATCTCGGCGAGCGCAAGATAAAATTCAACGCACAGGGGCCGCAGCCGCCTTCCTATCTGCTGCGCGTCACCGGCAAGCTCGGCGGCGCCGCGCCACACCCGATGGTCGAGCATTTCCGCTTTTTGCAAGACCATGCCAAGGCGACGGCGAAAGTGACCATTCCCTCGCCTTCCTCGCTGCATTTTCGCTACGGCCGCGGCGCGGTGCCGGAAAGCATCTATCCGGTAATGGAAGATTTTTACCGCGACCTCGGCGAATCCTACCGCAAGGTGGTGCGCGCCTTCGCCGACGCCGGCTGCCGATACCTCCAGCTCGACGAAGTGAACATGGCCTATCTCTGCGACCCGTCGCTGCGCGAACACATAACGGCGCGCGGCGAGAACCCGGACACGTTGCCGGCGATTTATGCGCGCATGATCAATGCCGCGATTTCCGACGTTCCACCCGACATGACCATCACCATGCATCTGTGCCGCGGCAATTTCCGCTCAAGCTTCGTCGCCAGCGGCGGCTATGAGCCGGTCGCCGATGTGCTGTTCAACGGCATCAACGTGCACGGCTATTTCATGGAATATGACAGCGACCGCGCCGGCGGCTTCGAGCCGCTGCGGCTGTTGCCGAAGGGTAAGGCCGCCGTGCTTGGATTAGTGACCAGCAAGAGCGGCGGGCTGGAGAGCCGGGACGAGATCAAAAAACGGATCGAGCAAGCGGCGAAATACGTGCCGCTCGATCAGCTTTGCCTGTCGCCGCAATGCGGGTTCGCATCGACCGAAGAGGGCAACGTGCTCTCCGAGGATGAGCAATGGGCGAAGCTGCGCATGGTCGTGGAAATCGCAGAAGAAGTGTGGGGGAAATAGCGCAGCTGTCATCGCCCGCGAAAGCGGACGATCCAGTAGCCACCGCACGGAAGAGCGTTGTCTGTAATTACTGGATGCCCGGCTTCGCGAGGCATGACAAGTAAGGAGAATGGAAAAGATGCAACGAACCAAGCCGCCGTTCCGCGCCGATCACGTCGGCAGTCTGTTGCGGGCCGCCGCGCTGAAATCGGCGCGCGAACGTCACGCCAAGGGCGAGATCGATGCCGCAGCGCTCAAAGCCGTCGAAGACCGCGAGATCGAAGCCGTCATCAAGAAGCAGGAAGCGGTCGGCCTGCACGCGATTACCGACGGTGAATTCCGCCGCTCGTGGTGGCACCTCGATTTTCTCTGGGGGCTCGATGGCGTCGAGCGCCATGTCATGGACACCGGTATCGCCTTCTCCGCGGTGACGACGCGCAACGAAGGAGTGAAAGTTACCGGCAAGATCGGCTTCTCCAGCCATCCGATGATCGAGCACTTTAAGTTCGTGAAGGCGCACACCCAGCGCACCGCGAAAATAACCATCCCGGCACCCTCGGCGCTGTATGGCCGCCCGAACCGGACGCCGATCAACAAAGACATTTATCCGACGCTCGACAAATTCTTCGCCGACCTCGGCCAGGCCTACAAAAAGGCGGTGCGCGCGTTCGCCGACGCCGGCTGCCGGTATTTGCAGCTCGACGAAGTGTTCATCGCCATGCTCTGCGATCCGAAATACCGCAAGCAGATGACCGACCGCGGCGACGACCCGGACTATCTCGGCGACGTCTACGGCGAGCTGATCAACGAGGCGATGTCGGATATCCCGTCCGACATGACGGTGACCATGCATTTGTGCCGCGGCAACTACAAATCGACCTTCATGGGCAGCGGCGGCTACGACGCCATGCAGGAAGTACTGTTCGACAAAATCAAGGTGCACGGCTACTTCATGGAATATGACAGTGACCGCGCCGGCGGCTTCGAGCCGCTCAAGCGGCTGCAAAAGGACCGCATCGCCGTGCTCGGTCTGGTGACCACGAAAACCGGGCAGCTCGAGAGCAAGGACGCGATCAAGCGCCGGCTCGAAGAGGCGGCGAAGTTCACCAGCCTCGACCAGCTCGCCCTGTCACCGCAATGCGGCTTCGCCTCGACCGAAGAAGGCAACACGTTGGCCGAAGACGAGGAATGGGCCAAGCTTAAGATGATCGTCGAGGTCGCGCAGGAGGTCTGGGGGAAGTAAGCATGCCCGGCATCGTCGACGGCAAAGTCGCGATCGTCACCGGCGCCGGACGCGGCATCGGGCGCGGCATAGCGCTCCTTATGGCGCGGGAAGGCGCGCGCGTCGTCGTCTGCGACATCGGCGCGAGCCTGGAAGGCGCCGGCACCGATGCCGGCCCGGCGCATGGCGTGGTCGACGAGATCAAAAACGCCGGCGGCCAGGCCATCGCCTCGACGCTGTCCATCAGCGATCCCGGCAACGGCGACAAGATCGTCCAAACGGCGCTCGATGCCTTCGGCCGCGTCGATATCCTGGTGAACAATGCCGGCATTCTGCGCGATCGCATTTTTCATCGCATGAGCTGGTCGGACTGGTCGGATGTCATCAACGTCCATCTCAACGGCAGCTTCATCATGAGCCGCGCCTGCGCCACGCATTTTCGCGAGCAGAATTCCGGCGCTTACGTGCACATGACCTCGACGTCCGGATTGGTGGGCAATTTCGGTCAGGCCAATTACGCGGCGGCCAAGATGGGCATTGTCGGGCTGTCGCGCGGCATCGCGCTCGACATGGCGCGATTCAACGTGCGCTCGAATTGCGTGTCGCCATTCGCGTGGACGCGCATGGTGCAGTCAATCCCGACC
>DATNNI010000012.1:0-3277 GCA_035601915.1 Xanthobacteraceae bacterium | reverse complement strand
CGGTGGTCGCTTGCGCCGCGTGATGGCCGGCGAGCCGCCCTTCGGCGTCGATCGCGCCGGCGTCTACGCTGGCAAACTCGGCGACGCGGCGCATTAGCCCGTTGAACTCCATCGCCTTGAGAAAGGCGACGAGCCGCTTGTAATCGGGTTCGTGCACGGCGAGATCGCCGAGCGGCACCGCTAGCTTGACTTGATCATCCAAGGTCACGAGCTTTTTCGACAACCGCGCGTTCTCGGCATGCTCGATGAGAGACTGCCGGCGCTTTTCTTGTTTG
Organism: Xanthobacteraceae bacterium; assembly: GCA_035601915.1. Classification (GTDB taxonomy): domain Bacteria; phylum Pseudomonadota; class Alphaproteobacteria; order Rhizobiales; family Xanthobacteraceae; genus BOG-931. Next base: position 3,002 of record DATNNI010000012.1, on the reverse strand, counting down.
ATCTCCGACGCCCGCGTAAGCAGCGTTTCCAGATCGCCATATTCGCCGATCAACTGGGCCGCCGTCTTGACGCCGATCCCGGGCACGCCCGGCACATTGTCGGTGGAATCGCCGATCAGCGACTGTACCTCGATGACTTTCTCCGGTGGCACGCCGAACTTTTCCATCACCTCCGCGCGACCGATCTTCTTGTCCTTCATGGTGTCGAACATGATGACGCAGTCGCTGACGAGCTGCATCAAATCCTTGTCCGAAGACACGATAGTCGCGGTGGCGCCCGCCTCGCAAGCTTCGCGGACATAAGTGGCGATCAGGTCGTCGGCCTCAAAACCATCTTGTTCGAGGCACGGCAAATCGAAGGCCTGCACCGCCTCGCGAATATATTTGAACTGCGGTTTCAGATCGTCGGGCGGATCGGGCCGGTGCGCCTTGTAGTCGGCATACATTTCGCTGCGAAAGGTTTTTTCCGATTTGTCGAACACCACGGCGAGATGGGTCGGCCGTTCCTCGGGCCTCATATCGCGCAAAAGCTTCCACAGCATGTTGCAGAAGCCGAATACGGCGTTCAGCTGCAGCCCGTCGGATTTGCGGCTGATCGGCGGCAGCGCGTGATAGGCGCGGAAAATGTAACCCGAGCCGTCGACCAGGAAGACGTGGTCGCCTTTCCGCACCGGCCTTGCGGCAGCGGCCGGACTGGCTGCATTAACGGTTGCAGCACGCGATTTCTGTGCGGCGGGCATGATCACCCGTAATATAAGAGTTTAGTCGGAATTATCACTGTGGATAACCCTGCAAATTATGCGCCGCTGCCCATCGACGCAGCGCTACCGGAACTAACCGCGGCCTTGGCTGCACACAACGCCGCTGTCCTGGTCGCACCGCCTGGTGCCGGCAAGACCACACGCGTGCCCCTCGTGCTTGCTCGCGAGCCTTGGACGGACGACCGCCGCATTCTCGTCCTCGAACCGCGCCGGCTCGCCGCCCGCGCCGCCGCCGAACGCATGGCCAGGACACTCGGCGAACGCGTCGGCGAGACAGTAGGCTTGCGGGTCCGTTTCGGCTCGAAGGTTTCGCGCAAGAGCCGGATCGAAGTAGTCACTGAAGGCATTTTTGCGCGGCTCATCATAGATGATCCCATGTTGGAAGGTGTCACCGCCGTTCTGTTTGACGAATTCCACGAACGCTCGCTCGACGCCGATCTCGGTCTCGCGCTGGCGCGCGATGTCCAGCAAGGCTTGCGCGAGGATTTGCGGCTCCTTGCCATGTCGGCAACGATCGACGGCGCGCGCGTCGCCAAGCTCCTTGGCGGCGCGCCGGTCGTCGCCGCCGAGGGCCGCTCATTCCCGGTCGAGACGCGCTATCTCGGCCGCGATACGCGCCCCATTGAGCCGCAGACAGCCGACGCCATTGCCCGCGCCATGCGCGCGGATAAAGGTTCGCTGCTCGCCTTTCTTCCTGGTGCTGCTGAAATTCGCCGGACCGCGGCGATGCTCGAAGGACGGCTCGATGCCGATACCGGCATTGCCGAACTCTACGGCGCGCTCTCCGCCGAGGAGCAGGATCGCGCCATCGCGCCGGCGCCGCCCGGCCGACGGAAGGTCGTGCTCGCCACCTCCATCGCCGAGACTTCGATCACCATTGAGGGGGTGCGCATGGTGGTGGATTGCGGATTGTCCCGGGTTCCGCAGTATGAGCCCGATGTCGGCGTCACCCGGCTCGACACTGTGCGAGTCTCCCGCGCGGCCGCCGATCAACGGCGCGGCCGCGCCGGCCGCACCGAGCCCGGCATTTGCTACCGGCTTTGGGACGAGCCGCAGACCGCGGCTTTGGCCGCGTTCTCGCGGCCCGAAATTCTTGCCGCCGATTTGTCGGGCTTTGCGCTCGATCTGGCCGCATGGGGGAGTCGGCCGGAGGACCTCGCTTTCCTCGATGCGCCGACACCCGCGGCGTTGTCGGAAGCGCAGAGCCTGCTGCGCGAACTTGGTGCCATCGACGAAGACGGCCGTATCACGGAAGAAGGCAAACGGCTGCGACGCCTGCCGCTGCCGCCGCGTCTTGCGCGCATGGTGACCGACGCCGCCGACATCGGTGCGGCACTCCCCGCCGCGGAAATCGCGATCATCGTTGGCGAGCGCGGCCTTGGCGGAAACGATGTTGATCTCAACAGCCGCCTCGAGGTGTTCCATCGTGAACGTTCGTCCCGCGCGCGCGAGGCCCGCGCCATGACGGCACGATGGGCGGAGACCGCGCGATCCGACAAGCCGCCGCCTTCTTCCGGCAACGAGGCAAGTGATGTCAGTGCCGGCGCGCTGCTAGCGCTGGCCTTCCCCGATCGCATTGCCAAGAACCGCGGCACGAGTGACGCGGGCGGTGCGTTCCTCTTGGCCAACGGACGCGGCGCGCAGGTCGACAAAGCGTCCGCTCTCGCCCGCGCGTCTTTTCTTGCGGTGGGAGAACTTGCCGGTAGCGCGGCGGCAAGCCGCATCTTGCTCGCCGCGCCCATCACGCTCGCCGAGATCGAAACCCGTTTTGCCGATCGTATCGCCGCGCGCAGCGAACTTTCGTTCGATCCGGCAAGCGCGAGCGTGCGGCTTCGCCGGCTGCGCCAACTCGGCGCCATCACGCTTTCCGAACAATCGGCGCCGGCACCCACTGACGAAGTTTCCGCGCGGCTCTTGGCCGTCGGTATAGCGCGGCTCGGCGCCGGACGATTGCCGTGGACCAACGCGCTCCACCAATGGCGCGATCGGGTCATGTTTTTGCGCCAATTCGAAGGGGACGAATGGCCGGATTTGTCCAATGCGGCGCTCGCGGCGGATATCGATTGGTTGGCGCAGACGTTTGCGGGAAAGACCACACTGGCGGACCTTTCCACCGACGAGTTTGCCGCGGCGCTGGCCGCCCGCCTGCCCTTCCCGCTGCAGCGGCGGTTCGAAGCGGAGGCGCCGGTCCACTTCAATGCACCGACCGGCACGCGCGCGCTGATTGACTATGCGGCGGAC
>DATNNI010000011.1:0-2019 GCA_035601915.1 Xanthobacteraceae bacterium | reverse complement strand
CGCGACCGTTCGACGCCGGTGAACTCGGCAGCCATATCAAGAACCTGGGCGCGCCGCTGCCCGAACTCACGGTGTTTGGGATGATGCTCGGCTCCGGTAAGGAGATCATCCATTTCATGCGTGCGACGCGGTCGCTGACCTCGGCGATCTACGTGGCGAAGCGGTTGTCGCGACACCTAATGGATGTGCTGCGCCACGGCCGCGGCATGACGCTGACCAACGGCAATGCGCTCGCCGGACGCCTGGCGAAATCCGCTTTCGACCTGAACATTCCATTGTGGCTGTCCTCGCCGGTACGTGAGTTGATCATCGAGGACGGCACCGTGCGCGGCGCCGTTGTCGCGCGCGACGGCCGCAACATTCGCATTCGCGTGCGGCGCGGCGTCGTGCTCGCCTGCGGCGGCTTCCCTCACGATGTCGCGCGGCGGAAGGCGATGTTCCGGCACGCTCCGACCGGCGCTGAGCACTTCTCGCCGGGACCGGTCGGCAACACGGGTGATGGACTGCGGTTTGCGGAAGCAGCGGGCGGACGCGTGGAAGACCGTTTGCCGAACGCCGCCGCCTGGGTGCCCGTGTCGCTCACGCGCCGCAAGGACGGCTCGCGCGGCGTCATGCCGCATTTTATCGACCGCGCCAAGCCCGGCGTGATCGCGGTGACGCGTGAGGGCAAGCGCTTCGCCAATGAAGGCGATTCCTATCACGACTTCGTGCAGGCGATGATGAAGGTAGCCAAGCCGGACGAGGAGATCGCGGCCTTCCTGATCTGCGACCACAAGACCTTGCGCAAATACGGGCTCGGTTGCGTGCCGCCGTTTCCGATGCCGCTCGGCCATCACTTGCGCTCCGGTTATCTCATGCGCGGCGCGACCATCGAGGCGCTCGCAGCGCAAGCCGGGATTGATCCGAAGGGGTTCGCGGACACCGTTGCGCGCTTCAATACGGCCGCGGCCGAGGGACGCGACCCCGCTTTCGGCAAGGGCTCGCGCGCCTACAACCGCTACCAGGGTGATGCCTTGCATGGGCCGAACCCGTGTGTCGCGCCGATCGCGGACGGGCCGTTCTATGCGATCAAGATGGTGATCGGCGATCTCGGCACCTATGCGGGCATCGTCACCGACGCCGACGCGCGCGCACTCGATGCCGCCGGCCGTGTGATTCCGGGGCTTTATGCCACTGGTAACGACATGGCGAGCATCATGGGCGGTAATTATCCAGGTGCCGGCATTACGCTCGGCCCTGCGCTGACCTTCGGCTATATCGCAGGCCGGCATCTGGCGGAGAACGCGGCATGAGCGCAAGCCTCAAGGATCTTCTTGCCCGCAAACGGGCGCTCGTCACGGGTGCCGGGCAGGGCAACGGTCGTGCTATCGCGCTTGGGCTTGCCGCGCACGGCGCCGACATCGTGGTGGCCGACATCGATCTCGCCGGCGCGGAGCGCACGGCGGCCGACCTGCGAAACCGCGGCAGCACCGCTTTTGCGTTTCGGCTCGATGTGACGGATGCGGCCGCGTGCAACGCGCTTGCGCGGATGATCGCACGGGACATCGGCGAGATCTCCATTCTGATCAACAATGCCGGCATTATCATCCGCGAAGGGCTGGACTCGCCGCGCGCCGCCGACAACTGGCGGCGTGTGCTGGACGTCAATCTGACGGGCGTATTCAATGTTACCCACGCCTTTCTTCCAATGCTGCGCAAAACCCGCGGGACGATTGTCAATCTCGGCTCCATCGCTTCCTTCGTCGGCGTCGGCGACACACTCGGCTACGCCCCGTCCAAGGGCGGCGTGAAACTCCTGACCCAGGCACTGGCCCGTGACCTCGCGCGCGACGGCATCCGCGTCAATGCGATTGCGCCGGGCGTGATCGAGACGGCGATGACCGAAGTAACGCGCAACGATCCGGCGAGGCTCGCAGGCTTCCTGGGCCGCACGCCGCTCGGCCGGGTCGGACAGCCCGAGGAACTGGTCGGGCCGGTGGTATTCCTTGTCTCGGAAATGGCCTCCTACGTGAGTGGCGT
>DATNNI010000010.1:0-2105 GCA_035601915.1 Xanthobacteraceae bacterium | reverse complement strand
ATCCGGGCGCGGCCGAGATCTTGTTGAGCACCAGCTCCGCGCCCCTCGGCATGCGCGTCATCCGCAGGCGCGCCTCGTTCATCTCGCCGCCGGTCACGGCAAGCCGCTCGCGCAAAATCTCGACCGCGCGCGGGTCGTAATCGATCGGAAGATTGAACGCTTTCGCCACCGCGTCCGCGGTAATGTCGTCGTGGGTGGGCCCGATGCCGCCGGTCGTGAAAACGTAAGTGTAGCGGGCACGCAGCGCATTGAGGGCGGCAACGATCTCGGGCTCCTCATCGGGAACGACGCGGACTTCTTTCAAGTCGATCCCAATGGCGGTCATATGCTCGGCGATAAAGCCGATATTCTTGTCCCTGGTGCGGCCCGACAGGATCTCGTCGCCAATAACAAGAACAGCGGCGGTGACGATCTCGCTTTCCACGACGCCTTGCTTGTCACCCGCTCGCGCGCCGGCCATCGGCAAAATCTCCACGCCCGCATCTGTCTCTAGCGCGGTGGCCAATACCACTCAAGCACGGATGCGAAGAAACGCAGCCCGGTGTATGTTGCGCGGCATTGAGGGAGAAAACGGTCATGGATTTTTCCATATCGGAGCGGCAAAAACATTGGCGCGATCGCGTCGTCACATTTATGGACGCGCATGTTTACCCGGCCGTCGAGACGTATGAGCGCCAGGATGCCGAAGGCGAGCGTTGGAAAGTTATTCCCGTCCTCGAAGAGTTGAAGGCAAAGGCCAAAGCCGAAGCGCTCTGGAATCTTTTTCTGCCGCCTTCGAGCCACGACGAAGGAGAGTTTCACGGCGCTGGATTGACCAATCTCGACTATGCGCTTTGCGCCGAACAAATGGGTCGGGTGGCCTGGGCTTCAGAAGTATTCAACTGCTCCGCTCCGGACACCGGCAACATGGAAGTGCTGCACCGCTACGGTTCGGCTGAGCAGAAGCGCAAATGGCTCAAACCCCTGCTCGCCGGAGAATTCCGCTCGGCGTATCTGATGACCGAGCCGGCGGTCGCTTCCTCCGATGCCACCAATATCGAAACCTCGATCGTCCGCGACGGCGACGATTACGTGATCAACGGGCGCAAGTGGTGGTCGTCCGGCGTCGGCGATCCGCGCTGCAAGATCGCCATCGTCATGGGCAAGACCGACCCTTCCCGCGCCCGCCACGAGCAGCAGTCGCAAATTCTTGTCCCGCTCGACACCAAAGGCGTGAACGTCGTGCGCATGCTCCCGGTTTTCGGCTACGACGACGCGCCGCACGGTCATGCCGAAGTCCTTCTCGACAAGGTCCGCGTGCCAGCCGGCAATCTCGTTCTCGGCGAAGGCAGGGGTTTTGAAATCGCCCAGGGGCGGCTCGGTCCCGGCCGCATCCATCATTGTATGCGCACCATCGGCGCCGCCGAAGTGGCCCTGGAAAAAATGACCAAGCGCCTGTTGTCGCGCGTGGCGTTCGGCAAAAAGATTGCCGAGCACTCGATCTGGGAGCAGCGCATCGCGGACGCGCGCATCGACATCGAGATGACGCGTCTGCTTTGTCTAAAGGCCGCCGATATGATGGACAAGGTCGGCAACAAGACGGCGCAACTGGAAATCGCCATGATCAAGGTGGCAGGGCCGCGCATCGCCCTGCGCGTAATTGACGATGCCATCCAGGCGCATGGCGGCATGGGCGTCACGACCGATGCCGGGCTGGCGAAATCCTACGCGCACATTCGCACCATGCGGCTGGTCGACGGGCCGGACGAAGTCCATAGCCGCGCCATCGCCCGCCTGGAGATGCGAAAATATACCAACACTCGGGTGTGAGCGGGCGCTCACCGCGCGGCTATTTTGTTTTCCGCGAAAAAACGCTTGATCTCGTTTTTGCGCAATTTGCCGGTGGCATTGCGCGGCAGCATGTCGGCGGAAAAGACGATTTTTACCGGCACCTTGAACGTGGCAAGCCGCTCGGCGACGAAGCCGCGCAGCTCTTCTTCGCTCGCGTTCATGCCGTCTTTCAGCGTGACCACCGCGCCGGGTTCCTCGCCGAGGGTGCGATGCGGGACGGCCACCACTGCGGCATCGATGACGGCGGGGTGCTCATAGAGCGCGCTCTCCACCTC
>DATNNI010000009.1:0-2580 GCA_035601915.1 Xanthobacteraceae bacterium | reverse complement strand
CGGCGGCTCAATTTATATTGTCCTCCCGGCGGACACCCATTAGTTTTTGGCTATTGGGAAGCGGCGTCGGCTGTGACTTGGGTTCCAAAAGCGAAGGGCAAAATAGCTTGCACTGAAAGCCCGGACGCTGTGCGCGGAGCGAACGAACGCGGTAGCCGCTTTCCCGGCGTTGGCACCTCACAGCTCGCTAGTAACGCCGATATTCATCACGCTCACCGAGCCATGCCTTTTCGTCAGCAACGGCCATTGCATCCAAATCGGGCGCGGTCGCGGCCGGATCGTCCACCCACTCGCGCAGTAAGGGGCCGCCATTGATGACATCGATGGCGAGCTTGCCCTCCTCGTATTCGTAAGCGAAATCGCGCCAGAGCGGATAGTCCGGATACAGACGGCGGATCGCCTTGAAGGCCAGAGCCTGGACGCGCCACGGCCTAAACGCCGCATGATCGTAAGACGGCCCCTCAGTGTGGATTTGCACGCCGCTGCAAAGCGTGCCGATGTGTTTGTGGAATGTCGGCTCAAACCAGCAGTCGCGCAGCCGGCAGCCTTCGAGCCAGTGCGGCGCCAGTGCGTGCATTTCTTCGATAAGTGCGCGGGCGTCAATGTCGGGCGCGCCGAAGCCTTCGAGCGGCCGCGTAGTGCCGCGGCCTTCCGAGAGCGTCGTGCCTTCGACCATCACCGTGCCGGGATATGCTCGCGCCATCCATAAATTCGGCGCGTTCGGACTGGGATTGAGCCAGATGCGCTCACCGAGCGGCCAGCCGAAACCCGGCGCGGTTTCGGGCTGCCAGCCTTCCATCTCGACGACGCGATAATCGACATCGAGCTTGAGCGTTTTGACAAACCACGAACCGAGTTCGCCGAGCGTCAAGCCGTAACGCATCGGCAGCGGACCGGCGCCGACAAAGCTTTGCCAGCCGTCACGCAGCGTCAGACCTTCCACCGGCCGGCCGACTGGATTGGGCCGGTCCAGCACCCACACCGCTTTGCCATGCCGCGCCGCCGTCTCGAGCACGTAGCGCAGCGTGGTGACAAACGTGTAGATGCGGCAGCCCAGGTCTTGCAGATCGACGAGCAAGACGTCGAACGTATCCATCATCGCATCAGTCGGCTTGCGGACCTCGCCGTACAGGCTGAACACCGGAATGCGGTGCACCGGATCGTGAAAGTCCGGCGACTCGATCATGTTGTCCTGCTTGTCGCCGCGCAGCCCGTGTTGCGGACCTAGCGCGGCGGCCAGCGTGATGTCGCTGCACGCCGCCAGCGCGTCGAGCGAGTGCGTCAGGTCGGCCGTGACCGACGCCGGATGGGCCAGCAACGCGACGCGGCGGCCGCGCAGCGGCGCGCGCAACGCCGGATCGGCGAGGAGGCGGTCAATGCCGAATTTCATAATTGCCAATACCGATTCCGCACATTGCCGCGCGGCCCGGACATGCACGGCGATCATCGTTTGCCGCGTCGCGTCCCGGTGCCGCTCCAACGATATCTAAAAAAGCACCAATAATCTCGCGCAGAGCGTTGATTTGCGGTTGTGCGAATCAATGATTTGACGTTCCTATCGATGCTAGGGCTCAGCCATAAGCGCTGATCGTGATGGGTCGGCGTATTGCAATAAAGCGGCCGTCTGCCGAAGTCGCCCTTTTCCTCCAAAAGATGACAGTAGTGCCACAGATAGCCACGCAACCAATTTGAAAATTTGACGTGGCCGCCCGGCACATGCGCAGCAGCTGGCCAATTCGGCATTGGCTCGACGGTTTTCTGGTCGAGAAACAACCAATGATCAGGCGAAAGTCGCACGGCGCCGTCCTAGGTGTAGGGCTGCTCGTCGCAATGACGGCTTCTGCACGAGCTCAGAGCTGGAACCTGTACAACGGCGACACCAGCATCCCGACCATTTCGTTCACCAACGGCCCTATGAGTCCAACCAAGGCCGCAAAAGTCGACCTTGAGCTGGGTAATGCATCGAAGCCTACTCCCTTTGTCATGGATACCGGATCGACTGGGATCGTCGTTACTCCGGACCACTTCACGCCGGGACCAAACGACGTTTATGTCGGGCAAGGAAGTCAAACCTACACAAGCAGCGGAAAAGTCGAGAACGGCAGCTTTTACCTGACGAACGTCGTCATTTATCAGAACAGCACCACGCCGATTGCGACGGCACAGGTCACCATCCTAGAGGTGACGAGCATAACCTGCCTGCAGGGTCATCCGAAGTGTAAGAAAAATCTGCATCCGACGGGTGTCGCCTATATGGGAGTCGGCTTCGATCGCGGAGCAAGCTCAACGCAACCGCCAGCGCCGTACAACAACACCAATCCGTTCATCAATATCGTTTCCCTCGCCTCAGGTCAGCCGGTCAGTAGCCTGGCGCCCGGCTACGTCATATCCAATAGCGGCGTCACTCTGGGCCTGTCCGCGAGTGCCACCAACAACTTTGCCTTCGTCAAGTTACTACCGAACACGACAAACAATCCGCCTGAGCCTGCGCCAGCATGGAATGCGGCGCCGGTTACGATTTTGGTAGGAGGCAAGCAGAGTAGCGGCACCATTCTTCCGGACAGCGGCATCGACTACGCG
>DATNNI010000008.1:0-2858 GCA_035601915.1 Xanthobacteraceae bacterium | reverse complement strand
CTTTTAGGACGACCAGCGCGCCGCTCGCATAGACCGGGTTGTCGAGCGGCCGGATGACATCGGCGTCATAGACGACCGCGCCTTCAAGGATTTCGCCTAGCGAGCGGCCCGAGACGGTGCGGCACGACAGATCGAGATGCGCGCCGATGACGTTGAGCAGCGCGCGAATGCCGCCGGCAAAATGAAAGTCTTCCATCAGATACTTGCCGGCCGGCATGAGATTGCAAACAACCGGAACGATTTCGCTCGCCCTCGAGAACGAATCGAGGTCGAGCGCGAGGCCGAACCGGCGCGCCATCGCGATCAAATGAATCAGCGAATTGGTGGATCCGGAAATCGCCATATCGGCAATAACGGCGTTCTGCAAGGATGCGTCCGTCACGACGTCGCGCGGCTTGAGGTCTTCCCACACCATTTCGACGATGCGCCGGCCCGCATTGGTCGCCATGCGCATGTGCTCGGAGTCCACCGCCGGGATTGTGCTGGCGCCAGGGAGCGAAAGCCCGAGCACATCGATCAGAAGCGTCATCGTCGACGCCGTGCCCATCGTGTTGCAGGTTCCCGGCGAGCGCACGGTCGCTTCGGACATTTCAGCCCATTCGCGGTCGCTGAGCTTGCCGGCGCGATGGTCCGCTTCAGCGGCCCAGGTGCTCGTTCCCGTGCCAAGTGTTTGCTGCCGCCATCGCCCCTTGAGCATCGCCCCGGCCGGCACAAAAATCGAGGGAACATTGGCGGAGGCCGCCCCCATGACCAGGCCCGGTCCGGTTTTGTCGCAGCCGCCCATGAGAACGGCGCCGTCGATTGGGTGGGCCCTGATCGTTTCTTCGACTTCCATGGCGAGGAAGTTGCGGTAGAGCATGCTGGTCGGTCGAAGAAAGCTCTCACTCACACTCTGAACGGGAATGACGACGGGAAAGCCGCCGGCCTGCCAGACGCCCCTCTTTACCTCCTCGATGCGTTGAGGAAAGTGCGCGTGGCAGGGCTGAAGGTCCGACCAAGTCGAGAGAATTGCGATAACCGGCTTGTTCTTGAAATCTGCGAGATCGAATCCGGCCTGCTTGATGCGACGATGTTTGTGGGCGCCGACGGCTCCAGGGGCAGAGAACCAGCGCTGGCTGCGCAATTCTTGGGCGGTCCTTCGGGTCATCGGCCAGTCGGTCCTATGAGGAAAGCTTGTGAACGAATTTGACGTTTAGATAGTCCATGATGCCCTCGGGGCCGCCCTCGCGTCCGAAGCCGCTTTGCTTGACGCCGCCGAACGGCATTTCCGGCAGCGCCACAGCAATGTTGTTGACCCCGATCACGCCTGCTTCAAGACGGGACGCCACATAGTCAATCGAGTTGTCCGATCGGCCGAACACATAAGCCGCCAGGCCAAACTCCAACGAATTGGCGCGCACGATGGCCTCGTCCGGCCCCGACACAGGAACGATCGCGGCAAGCGGACTGAAGGGCTCCTCCGACAGCACCGCCGCGTCCCCTGACAAGAGCGTCATGATCGTAGGTTCGAAGAAATAGCCGCGATTGAGCTGCGCCGGGCGGCCGCCGCCATAGGCGATCTGCGCGCCTTTGTCGCGCGCATCGGCGACCAGCCGTTCAGCGCGCTCGCGTTGCCGCGCCGTGGCCAACGGCCCCATTTGAACGCCATCCTGACGGCCGTCGCCGAGCTGGATGGCGCGGGCCCTTTCGGCCATGCGGTCAACGAAGGCCGGCAATCGAGTTTCATGCACGAAGAACCGACTCGGCGAGGTGCACACCTGGCCGGCGTTCCGCAGCCGGCCCGTCAGGGCCGCGGCGGCAGCCTTATCGATGTCGGCGTCCTCGAGCACAATGAAAGGCGCGTGTCCGCCAAGCTCCATTGTCAGGCGCTTGACCGTTTGCGCGCTCTGCCGAATGAGAATTTGTCCGACCCGCGTCGACCCGGTGAAGCTGACTTTGCGAACGCTTGGCGCGGCCATCAGAGGCTCGATGATCGCTTCAGGCGTCCCGAACAACAAATTGACGGCGCCATTGGGGAGGCCGGCGTCGTGGCAACAGCGAACGAGTTCGGCGACGCAAGCTGGCGCCTCCTCGGCGGGGCGCAAGATGACCGAGCATCCGGCGGCGAGCGCCATGGCCAATTTGCGCGACGCCAGCGAGACCGGAAAATTCCAGGCCGTCAGCGCGAGGACTACGCCAACCGGTTCGTGTGTAACGGAATAGCGGCTGCCCGCGATGCGCCCATCGGCGAGCACGCCGAGCGGCCGGCGCGATTCATCGGCGTACCATTCGAAGTATTCCGCGGCGACATTGATCTCTGCGCGGGCCTCGGCGAGCGGCTTGCCAACCTCCAGGGTCAATAGCAAGGCGATCGTCTCGCCCCGCTCGCGTAACAACCCGGCGATGCGACGCAGGAGAGCGGACCGGTCCCACGGACGGGCGTCGCGCCAGGCTGCGAGGCCGCGTTCGGCGGCGGCGAGCGCCGCCTCGACCTCCGCGGCGCCTGCAGCCGGAACATCGCCAAGCGGCTCTTCAGTCGCCGGATTGATAACCTCGAAGCGATCGGTCGAAGAGTTCGCGATCGTTTTGCCGTCGATAAAAAGACTTGCGGAATACATTTCGACGAGCGCCTCGTTCGCTTGACGTTCAAGATTCACCGACGACGGCGGCAAGCAAATCCTCGCTGCGCCGCGCGAGAATAAAGGTGTCCGAGCCAACGGCGATGAAACTGAACCCGTCGTCGAAAAGACCGCGCGCCTGCGCGGGATCGAAATTGAGAATGCCGGGGGCCTTGCGGGTCGCTTTGATTTTTTCCAAGGCGCTCGCGATCGCCGCTTTCACCGGGCGTACCCCCGGCCGGCCGAAAAAGCCCATGTTCG
>DATNNI010000007.1:0-3968 GCA_035601915.1 Xanthobacteraceae bacterium | reverse complement strand
CCGGCGGCCCAACGAACAGGACGTGATCAAGCGGCTCGTTGCGCCCGCGGGCGGCAGTGATGAAAACGCTGAGATTCTTTCGCGCCTGCTCCTGGCCGATGAACTCTTCGAGGCGCTGCGGACGCAAGCTAACTTCCGCCGCGTCTTCGTCGCGGCGTTCGGGGGTCACGAGCTTGGACGGTGCCGTAGCCATGATCAAGCGCCGCCCCCGCGCGCGCGATCGGGCTCTGCCCGCCGGGGAAAAGTGAAAGCGGCGACTGGGCCCGAAAGATGTAAGTTCACCCTTCGGCTCCGCGGCTATATTTGTTCGGCAACAAATCGGCGATCGGCACCACCGCCGGCGCACGCCCGTTGGGCACGATCACGCGCGCCTTGCGGTCATAATCGAAAATAAGTTCACGGCAGGCGCCGCACGGCGACACGACCGCGATGGTTTGGTCCTTGTCCCGCGGCGGCGGATGCCGCACGGCGACGATGGTGTCGATGCCGGCGTCGCCGCCCGTCTCCACGACGGCGCGTCCGAGCGCGACCGCCTCGGCGCAGACCGCCATGCGGCCGAGATAAGCATCGAGATTGACGCCGGTGTAAATCTTGCCCGAGCGGGTGCGCAAAGCGGCGCCGACCTCCTGCCAGTCGTCGCGGTAGCGGCTTCTGATCGCGGCCGTTGCAGCAGCGACGAGCTCGTGATCCGCCTTGCCGAGCTTACGCTTTCCCTTCACTTCGCCAGTTCCTTCAGGCCGAGCCGGATAAGCGTGCCGACTTCGGCGCCGCCGCCGGCACTGCGGCTCGCCGCGGCGACTGCCGCCGCCGCCAGCGGCTGCGCGTAGCCGAGATTCATCAAGGCCGAAACGGCGTCGGCGACCGGCTGCGGCGCGCGTTTCTCATCAAGTTCGCCCGAAAGCCGCACCAGCGCCGGATCGACATTCGAATAAGCCGGCGCCTTGTCCTTGAGTTCGGTGACGATGCGCTCTGCGACCTTGGGGCCGACGCCGGGAGTGCGGGCGACCGTGGCCTTGTCACGCGTGGCGATGGCGGAAGCGAGATCCGCAGGTTTCAGCGTCCCTAGCACCGCGAGCGCCACCTTGGTGCCGACACCTTGCACGGTCTGCAAAAGCTTGAACCATTCGCGTTCCACATCGCTGAGGAAGCCGAACAAACGAATCTGGTCCTCGCGGACGTGGGTTTCGATTGATAGCGTCGCCGCCTCACCCGCGGCCGGCAATTCCTGCAAGGTGCGGGCCGAGCAATGAACGAGATAGCCGACACCGTTGACATCGAGGATGACCGAATCCTCGCCATAAGAGTCGATGACGCCTTTGAGCTTACCAATCATTGCTCGCCGCGAGCTTTCATGTCAGCGCCATCCTCACGAGCACGCTCGCCCGGTGGTGTGCGTGCGTGATCGCAACGGCGAGCGCGTCGGAGGCATCATCCGACGTCAGCTCCGCCGTCGGCAGCAGCACGGTGATCATCATTCGCACCTGGCTCTTGTCGCCGTGACCGGCGCCGACAATGCTTTTTTTCACCAGATTGGGCTCGTATTCGGCGACCGGCAGGCCGGCCTGCGCCGGCACCAGCATGGCGATGCCGCGCGCCTGGCCGAGTTTGAGTGTCGCGCCGGCGTCCTTGTTCACAAAGGTCACCTCGACGGCCGCCTCGTCGGGACGAAATTTTTGGACAATGCGGGTAAGCCCCTGGTGGATGGCGACGAGGCGCAGGGCGAGACGGTCATCGTCGCGGGTCCGCACCGAGCCGCAACCGAGATAGCCCAGCCGATTGCCGGCAATCTCCACCACGCCCCAGCCGGTGCGGCGGAGCCCCGGATCAATGCCGAGAATGCGAATCGGGCGCGTCATGCCGTCAACGTCATACCATGGGCCGTAGCCGCCCCAACTGACGGCACTCGCCGAAAAGACCCTTACGCGCTCATCCTTTGCATGAGGTCGTCGGATACCTCGAAATTGGCATAGACGTTCTGGACATCGTCGCGGTCGTTCAAGCTCTCGATCAGCTTTAAGAGCTTTTCGCCGTGCTCGTCATTAACCGCGACAGTATTTTGCGGCCGCCAGACCAGCGCCGCCCGGCGCGGCTCGCCGAATCTCGCCTCCAGCGCCTTCGACACCGCGCCGAAACCGTCCGCCGCGGCATAAATCTCGTGACCGGTTTCGCCCGACACGACGTCGTCGGCGCCGGCTTCCAACGCCACCTCGAACATCGCATCGGCGCCGGCGACCGCGGCGTCATATTCAATCACGCCGACGCGGTCGAACATGAAAGACACCGCGCCGGTCTCGGCGAGATTGCCGCCGCTCTTGGTGAAGGTCGCGCGAACCTCGCCGGCGGTGCGATTGCGATTGTCGGTCAATACCTCGACAATGACGGCGACGCCGCCAGGCCCGTAGCCTTCATAACGGATTTCCTCGTAGCTCTCACCGTCCCCGCCGGCCGCTTTCTTGATGGCACGCTCGATATTGTCCTTCGGCATATTCTCGGCGCG
Source organism: Xanthobacteraceae bacterium (assembly GCA_035601915.1). Classification (GTDB taxonomy): domain Bacteria; phylum Pseudomonadota; class Alphaproteobacteria; order Rhizobiales; family Xanthobacteraceae; genus BOG-931. The sequence continues at coordinate 1,471 of DATNNI010000007.1, read as the reverse complement.
CGCCGCAATCACCGCGGCGCGCAACCGCGGATTCATTTCCGGATCGGGAATCCCGACTTTGGCCGACACCGTGATCTCACGGGCGAGCTTGCCGAACAGCTTTGACTTCGCTGCGTCCTGCCGCCCTTTGCGGTGCATGATGTTCTTGAACTGCGAATGGCCGGCCATGCTGTTGTTCCGCTCGTCATTGCGAGCGAAGCGAAGCAATCCAGCTCTGCAATAAAGCAGGATCGCTTCGTCGCTGCGCTCCTCGCGATGACGATTTAATAATGTTGCCCAACAAGAAAATAAAGATGGCTCTTAGCGGAGTTCAGGGCCAGAAGGCCGGCTCCGCCTGTTGCAGACACCCACCGACGCGTACCGCGGCAACACGCGACGCAAGCCCGGTCCGCGCGTCGGTTTCAACCGCAGCGGCGCACAACGTCGCCTCCCCGGTCGCGACTTCGAAACGCGCCGATGAGACGCGGCGGGTAAATCGCTGCAGCGGCTCCTCTTTGTTCATCCCGATCACCGAATCATAGTCGCCGGTCATGCCGACATCGCTCATGAAGGCGGTGCCGGCAGGCAGAAGGCGCAAGTCGGCGGTGGGCGCGTGGGTGTGGGTGCCAACGACGAGGCTCGCCCGGCCGTCACAGAAATAGCCCATGGACTGCTTTTCGCTGGTCGTCTCGGCGTGCATGTCGACGATAATGGCGTCGGCGTCCCGGCCGAGTTGGCACGCGGTCAATTCGTGATCGACCGCGGCAAACGGATCGTCGAGCGGATCCATGAAGATACGCCCCATGGCGTTGACCACGAGCGCGTGGCCCCCGTTCTTGGTCGGAACGAGCGCGGCGCCGCGGCCCGGAGTGCCCGGCGGATAGTTGATCGGGCGAATGAGTTTTGGCGCGCGCTCGATAAAGACCAGCGCTTCTTTCTGGTCCCAGGCGTGATTGCCGAGCGTGACGGCGTCAGCGCCGGCTTCGAGCAGTTCTTCATAGATCGTTTCGGTAATGCCGAAACCGCCGGCGGCGTTCTCGCCGTTGACGATGACGAGATCGAGTTGCCATTGGCGAATGAGCGAGGGTAGCCGTGCGGTTATGACGTTTCTGCCGCTACGCCCGACGACATCGCCGACAAATAAAATGCGCATTTAGCCTACCGAAGATCGATGACTTCGCGTTCGGTTAGCACAAGATCGAGCCGCGCGTCGCGGGGCGTCGCGGGAATTGCCGGGACTTCCTGTGCGGCGAAGGCGAGACCAATGGCGACGATGGGCTTGCGCCCGCGCAAAGCGGCAATGGTGAGGTCGTAATATCCGGCCCCGTAACCGATGCGATGGCCGGTGCGGTCGAAGGCCAGGAGCGGCACCAAAAGAATATCCGGCTCGACTTCGGCGGCGGCGGCTTTCGGCTCGCGAATACCCCATTGGCCGCGATCGAGCGGCTCATCGAAGTTCCATGACCGCATGACGAGCGGCCTGCCGCGGCCG
>DATNNI010000006.1:0-2725 GCA_035601915.1 Xanthobacteraceae bacterium | reverse complement strand
GGCCGAACGTCAGGCTTGCGTCTTCGCCACCGCGCTCCTTCAGAAAGACATAAGCGCGCGCATTCGGCTGTTCGTTCGCCCAATGGGCGAGCACGTCCGTCAGCGACGTCACGTCGTCCCGAAAACGATTCATCACTTGCCGACCGCGGAAGCAGCCGCCTGCGGAAACCGGCCGGCAACGTGGCGCGCAAGTTCGGCGACGGTCGGATGATCGAACACCACATCGGAACCGAGCTCCACGCCGAGCCAGTCTTCCAGCGCGACCAAAAAGAACACCGACATGGCGGAATCCATGCCGAGGCGGGCGAATTTCGTCTGCGGATCGATACGGCTGGGCGGTAGCTTCAAGGTTTCGGCCAGATAGTCGGTGCACCACCGCCGGATGTTAAGTTCGGCTGCATCGAGATTTTCCACTCATCCACTCCGTCCATGATCAGCGCTCCGGCGCCCCCGCGGCGATGATCGCCGATACAGACTGCTCCATCTGCCGCGCCAGAACCGCCCGGTAATGCATCGCATTCATGAAGTTTTCCGGGTCGCGCGTTACGGCATTGTCAACGCGAAAGTCAAGGAGGCCGCTCCGCGGCCGCCGAGCGACAATTTTGTCGAGCGCCGACTTGCACTGTGCAATGCGAATTCCCGATGAGCTATGCGGCGCCGCGAGGTCATCCGAATATACGGGCGGCACTACAATGGCAACGGCCACTGTCGGCGGCAACTCGCTCAGCATCGCTTCAAGCTCTGAAATGGCGGGGAAGGGCTGTTCGGCGGACGTTGCAGCCGCGGTCGTATCCTTGGCTTCGGCTTCGGTCCGAGGCGGCGGATGGAAGGACCAGGTCCAGCCGATTTCATAATCCAAGAATCCGTCGATGCGCGCGACCGGCCGGCGCAGCCGCAGCGCTAGTCCGACGCGGCGGAAGCCGAGCTCGATCGCATGCCAACTCGCAAAATGCCGCAGATAGTCAAAGTTGCCGTCATAGAGCCAGAACGGAAACGGATGATCGAGCGGGGGAGAGGGATCCGGCGTGCACCAGGTTGGGTCGGTCACAATCACGAGCGCCGCGGTATGCGTATGATGTGAAATAAAGTAGCGCAGCAATGTCATTTGCTCGCGGGGACCGGTGCCCGGCACCGTAAGCTGCACAAAATGTAAGGATGTCGTCGCCGATAAGCGTTCCGGATCGAGCAATTGCCCGGTTGAATTGCCGAACAGCGCGGCGTCGAAGAGAGCATTTCGCGCGCGGCCGGCATTCGCCGTGCGCGGATTTCTATCGACCACCCCGGAAACATGCAGCCCAGGAAAGCGGCCGCTGTCGTAGGGATCGAGCAGGAGCAAGGAAAACCATGTCACGACGAGCGCTGCTGCAAACACGGCCGCGCATGCAATGAGCCATTGTCTCCAAGCCTTGGCGTTGACTGCTTCAGAACTGGAAGTAGATGAAGTCATACGTCTCATTATCGCCGATTTGCAGAAGCACGACCACGGTTGCGATAGCGGCGGCTACGGCCACAGCCGGCCGCGGCTTTGAGGCGAGGCGTTCGACCAGTTCGCGCGTGGACGGTAAAGCCAGCGCCACGAGCGAGCAAATCGCCACCGTTGCGGTGATCGGCTTTATGCTCGGACCGGCAAAAAGTCCCTGATAGGTGTGCAACGCTGCGGCCGGGCTGGCGGCGCGAAACAGCACTGCGGTCAGTAGAAAGAAAGCGACGGTCAGGAACCAACCTAACCACCGGCCGGGCGACGGAAAGAACCGCCGCCACGCGATAGCCCAGACAATCGCCAAGCCATGCAGCACGCCCCAGAGCACAAAGTTCCATCCGGCGCCGTGCCACAAGCCGCACAGCGCCATGGTAATCAAAATCGCGGCCATATAATGCGCCGGCGTATGTCGAAATTCCCCCAAATGCAGGTCCGACAGCGGCACGAATACGTAGTCGCGCAAGAACCGCGACAGCGTCATGTGCCAGCGCTGCCAAAGCTGCAGAATGCTGGCGGCATGGAACGGCGCGTTGAAATTCTCCGGCAGCTCGATGCCGAAGAGCAAACCCAGTCCGATGGCAATATCCGAATAACCGGAAAAATCGAAGAACACCTGAAAGCCGAAAGCCAGCGCGTACCACGCGCTGCCATCATTGACCGGCCCGTTGCTCGCGTTGGCATAAATCGGATCAAGCGCGCGGCCGAGCGTATCCGCGAGCAAAGTCTTTTCGACAAGGCCGATAACGATATAGAGAACGCCGCGTGCGAAGCGCGGCTCCCAGCCCGGTGCAAAAGCCTGCATGCCGTATTGACGGCCGACTTCAGACCACCGCGACAACGGTCCAGCGATCGCTTGCGGGAAAAAGCAGATGTAGAGCGCATAATGCGGCAGGCTGCATAACTGCGCGCGCCCGCGCCGCAGATCGACCAGATACATGATATGATGGAAGGTGAAAAAGCTGATGCCGAGCGGCAATACCACGTTCAGCCGGGTGATTGGCAGGCCGAACAGCGCCTCGATATTATCGACGAAGAAGTTCGCATATTTGAAGAGAAACAAAACCAAGAGATTTCCGGCAATTGCCGCGACGATAATGGCGATGCTTTTGGTGGCGGCGAAAGACTGAGCCGCCAGCCAATTCAGCACAATCGAGGCGATGAGCAGAATGAGAAAAGCCGGGGTCCAGGCGCCATAAAACACAAGCGAAAACGCCACCACCGTGGGAATGCGCAGGCGAGGACGAG
>DATNNI010000005.1:0-4023 GCA_035601915.1 Xanthobacteraceae bacterium | reverse complement strand
AGAGCAGCAAGTACCCGGGGGGCAAACATTGCCGCAACTTCCGCAGTTGCGACTATCGCCATAGGGATTGGTGCACGCGCCATCGCAGATGATGTCGCCAGAGGTCATGCACTGGCAGGCGCCATTCTGGCACATGGTGTTGCCCAGGTCAGGGCAGGCATTTCCGCAGCGTCCACAATTGCCAGGATCAGAATTGGTATTCGTACAATATCCGCTGCAGTTCGTTTTCTCGCTTGGGCACTGACAGGCGCCACTTTGGCAGGTCATACCATTGGTGCAACCGCATTGGTTACAGTTGTAACCAACGGACGTCGTATTCACACAGACACCGTTGCAGCAGACTTCGCCAAACTCGCATGAGTTGCCGCATTTTCCGCAACTTGTGGGGCTCGTATTTAGGTTCGTGCATGTATAATATTCGTTTTTATAGCCGCCGGAAATTTGCTCGCCGACATAACAGCAGCTTTCGCCCTCGGGACAACTTCCGCCTGTGGGTTTGCAACCCTCGACTCTGACGGGGCACCCGCCAATGGGGCATATGGGCCCAACTCCTGGCATGGCCGCGGCCTCACCGCCAGCCCTTGCGATATTCGAAAATCCAGCGGCATGATCAAATTGGCGGTAAACGACGGTTGACCGGTAAAGCGCAAACTCGGCGGTAAATGCCGGAATGTACATGGAAGCGTTTCAGTGGTCGTAGTATCGAGAAATTTTGGAAACCAGAAACGGAAAGAGGACAGTTACATCCACCCGTACGCTGTATTTTTCGGCAAATTGATTCTTTCGGTGCGTGAATACGAATAGCAATTCGACGACCTTCCTAGCGGTGGAAAGCCGCCAAGGGCGCACCTCGATCCCGGTCAGAGCCAAATCGCGCCCGTAGGAGTCAAGCGTACAGGCATAAATGCCGGGGTCGCGCAAGGCGACGTAATTTAAAGCGCGATGCCCGTCAGTCGCGCCTGCGTTGTCCGTGGAGGCGACAATCCGATCCCACACTTCGGCCGTAGTCGCATTAAATTCCGCTCCGGCATTCTTTGGCGCGGGGATCGATTTCAGCAAGGATTGACGATCGAAGGAATAAAGATGGTCAAAGAAAACAACCGGCAAGGTCAATCCATTGCACATCTCAGGCGGCGCCATCGGACCCTTCACGCCGATGACCGCGTCCAATATTCCCGCGTCAGCAGAAGGACGGAGGGTCTCAATCAAAAGCCCGATATCCCCGGAATTCTTTGCAACGACCAGATAAGTATCAACGTCCGAAATCCTCATCACCCAACAAAGCTGGCGCGCAAGGTAGAGATTGTCCCGATCGGAAAGCACTTCGCAAAACGCCTCGCGGTCCGTTTTTCCTGCGGTGCCGGCGCGTCCCAGCGCTTGCGCAAATTCCTTTTCTACCGAAATGGAGGGAAAACGGGCCTCGATTCGGCCGATGGCGTAAATGTAAGTCCGCCCTTGGGCGGGGGTCAAAGCCGGAATTGCTTGTTGGGACGGCGTTTGCTGAGCCGACATTTGGTTGGCCGAACCGCAATTCGGACAAACCGGGGTCAACTGGTTTCGGGGCAACGCCGCTCCGATTCCGCCAGAGATTTCTGCTGGAAGGTTGTCGACGACATCCAAATGCATGACTCCAAATTGTGTATCGATCTAGGAATTAAGATCTAAGTATACATCGGTGTGAACTATCAAATCATCGCCGCTTACCGGGGCCAAAAGCAACCCATTTATTGAGGGAAGAAGCTCTTCCTTCACACCCGGTGCAAGGCGTGATACCCATCGAAGACGTCGCTTGCTTGATTATGTCACCAAGGCCGATGTCTTTATCAACGAGAAAACCAGGTAGTCTTATCCTATGCCCAGCCTGATGACCTTGCCGATCGTTCTCTTCGGGCTTGTTCATTTGGCCTGGATTCCGATCGGTATCGACTGTCTTTAAGACATCGGATAAGTTTCGGGGTCTATTGAGAAATTAATCCGCCACTCCACGAAAGCCGGGAATACACAGGAGCGCACTGGGAATAAAGCGTTTTACTGTGATCCAAACTACAATGATTCTGCACCGCGTCAAGTTGTTGAGTAATTAAATCTCGGCAGCGCCTCATGTTGAGGATTATGCCTCTTACGATCGGTCCGACAACGCTTGTTCCTTTGGGGCCGATTGACGATAGGCGGGGCGGGTCAACTCCCCGGCCGAAGCGAACCTAAGTCGAAACGGACGACGCATTTTTCTGACGCCGGTGTCAAAACAGACGTCCCTCGAGCGTCTTTGCATTGAGCGCGGCTGAGAACGCTGCGCGGTCCTCAAGGAGAAAGCCATGCAGTACCTGTTGATGATTCATTCGGATGAGAAGGCCATGCAGTCGGCGCCGAAAGAGTCCATTGCGAGCATGTCCGCCGCCTACGGCGCCTATACCGAGGCGATGAAAAAGGCAGGCGTGCACGTCGGCGGCGAGCGCCTGCGGCCGAGCTCGACGGCGACCGTGGTGCGAACGAACAGCGGCAAGACTTCGGTGCTGAACGGCCCCTACGCCGAAATCAAGGAACAGCTCGGCGGCTACTATCTCATCGAGGCGCCCGATCTCGACGGGGCGATCGAATGGGCGGCCCGCTGCCCCGGCGCGCAATATGGCGCCATGGAAGTGCGGCCGATCTGGCCGATGGCGGAATATGCTCGCTGACAGTCGTCCCTGCCCCGAGACAGGCGCAACCGAACTTGGGTCGCGCCTGATCTCGCGGTCCCCTTGAAATGACCGAGCTGAAGACAAAACCACACGGGGGCCCGGACTCTCCACAAACGCCGGCGCGCCGCGACGCCGAGGCTCGCGCGGTCGCGGCGCGCGTGGCGCGCGAGAGCTACGGCAAGCTCGTCGCTTATCTCGCCGCGACGTCGCGCGATGTGCCGGGCGCCGAGGATGCGCTCGCCGACGCCTTCGCCTCCGCGCTTGCCGTATGGCCGAACCAGGGGGCGCCCTCGAACCCGGAAGGATGGCTCGCGACGGCGGCGCGGCGGCGCCTGATCGACGCCGCGCGCAGGCGGCGCAGCGTCGATCGAGGCTCGGAAACGCTCGTGCTGATCGACGCCGAATTGAAGGAGGCCGCCGACGCGCCGGACGGGATTCCGGATCGGCGTCTCGCGCTCATGTTCGCTTGCGCTCATCCGGCAATCGAGGAGGCGATACGCGCGCCATTGATGTTGCAGACGATCTTAGGGCTGGACGCGGCGGCGATCGCTTCCGCCTTTCTGGTGTCGCCGGCGGCGATGGGGCAGCGCCTGTCGCGCGCGAAGGCGAAGATCCGGCTTGCCGGCGTGCCATTCAAGATCCCTGAGCGGGAGGATTTGCCCGAGCGGCTCGGCGTGGCGCTGGAGGCGATCTACGCTGCTTTTTCGCATGGCTGGGCGGAGGCGTTCTCCGACGATCCGCGCGGGCGCAACCTAGCCGAAGAGGCGATCTGGCTCGGCCGCGTCGTCGTGTCCCTCATTCCGAACGAGCCCGAAGCGATGGGGCTCCTGGCGCTGATGCTCTATGCCCATTCGCGCCGCGAGGCGCGACGCGACGTTCAGGGGCGCTACGTTCCGCTGAGCGAGCAAAAGGTCGAGCGCTGGGACCAGCCGGCAATCGAGGAGGCGGAGGCGTTGCTCAAGGCTGCCGGCGCCATGGGCGCGCCGGCACGCTTCCAGCTCGAGGCCGCGGTTCAGTCGGCCCACGTCGCCCGCCGCCTCACCGGAACGACGGACTGGACGGCGATCGCCCTGCTCTACGACGCGCTCTTCGCCCTGACCGCGTCTCCGGTCGTCGCGGTCAATCGCGCGGCGGCGGTCTCCCATGCGCGGGGGGCCGCGGCCGGGCTCAAATTGCTGGACGAGGTGGGAGCGCAAGGCGGCCTCGACGGCTTCGAGCCCTATTGGGTCGCGCGCGCCGACCTTTGCGCGAAACTGGGCGAGGTCGACGCAGCGCGCAGCGCCTATGGCCTGGCGATCGGCCTCCAGACTGATCCCGCCGCGCGCGCCTTCCTCATCGAGCG
>DATNNI010000004.1:0-9066 GCA_035601915.1 Xanthobacteraceae bacterium | reverse complement strand
GACCAGAACTGCGGCATCGCCGATCCCGAAACTGCGCATCGCTAAGCCTGCGGCGTAAGCGCCGGCGCAATAAAAGGTGCCTTGGCCGAAGGAGACCAGCCCGCCACGCATCAGCGCGACGATCCCGAGCGCCACCAGTCCCTTGGCGAAGGCCAAAGTGGCGACGAGAACGAGCCAGTTCGGCATTGCATCGCCGGCGACGGCCAGCACCGCGAATGCAATCACGGCCGCGGCGAGCGTGCCGATGATGCCGGGCATTTAGATTTTCCGCGCCGACATGCGCTGGAACAGGCCCTCGGGCCGAAACGCCAGCACCAGCGCCATGACCAGATAAACGATGAAGAGCTCCGCCCAAGGCACAAGGTGGATGGCGGTGGCGCGGGCGAAACCGACGAAAAGCGCGGCGATGGCTGCGCCCTCAACGCTTCCGAGACCACCGATCACCACCACGGCGAAGCTGAGCAGGATCACCGTGATGCCGATTCCAGGCTGCACCGAAATCTTCGGCGCGGTGAAAGCACCGCCGAGCGCTGCGAGAAAGACACCCAGCGTGAAGGCCAATGCGAACACGCGGTTGACGTTGACGCCCATGGCGCGGCTGATGTCGCGGTCATGAATGATCGCCAACACGATTTTGCCGCTCACGGTGCGGTTGATCCCGAACCAGAGCAGAATCCCGACGATCAGCGCCAGCCCGATCAATGCAAAATCGTAGCCGACATAGCTCAGGCCGAAGAATGAGACATTGCCGAGAAGCGCGTAAGGCTCCGACGCGTAGTAGGCTTCCGCGCCCCAAATGAGCTTGGTGGCGTCCTCCAGGATGAGGAACAGCGCATAGGTGACGAGCACCAGCACCACTTCGTCGCGGCGATAAAAGAAACGCAGGATACCGCGCTCCAGCAACGGTCCCAAGATCATTGCGACCGCGAGCGCTGCGCCGAGCATCAGGAGATAACCGAAAAACGGCGGGCCGAGGTCGCCGCCGTAATACCAGCCAGCCGCGCTCGCCGCCGCGTAGGCGCCGACCGCGAACAGGCTGCCGTGCGCGAAGTTGAGGATGTTGAGCACACCGAAGACGAGTGTCAGCCCGACCGCCACGATGAAGAGCCACGACGCATCAATGACGCCGTCGATCAGGATCGCCGCCGCAAGTTTCGCGCTCATTCTTTGCGGCGGGTCGTGCCGCTCAGTCGCATTTTGCGCCAGGGAAACCTTGGGCGATCCAATCGGCCGCTTTGACGCCCGGCGGCGGGTTCACGCACTCGGCGGCAAAGTGTTCGATGTCGACCAAGCGAACCATTTTGGCGTCCGGATCCCATTTCGAGCGCCCGGCGGCGTTGGATTGGACGGCCTGATGTCCGTCGCCGAGCGCAAGCTTGATATGGCCGGGCGGGGCATCCCATTCGATGCCGACCATGGCCGCTGCCATCTCATCGCTGGTCGGCTTTTTGCCGCCATTGGCCGCCATCGCCCTTTCGATCGCGGTTTTAAGCCCAAGCAAGCCTTGTGCGGCGCGGTAATGCGGTTGCACCGGAATGAGGCCCGGATACGCGGCGGCGAGCGCCGCCACATACCAATCGTTGATCGGAGTCTTCTCGGCGAATTGGCCGTTGGAGCCGCGCGCCCCGACAATGACGCCATCGGGCATTTTGTTGCCAAGCGGCGGCAGCACGTGATCGGAGGCGCTCAGCACCACGACGCGGTCTTTCATGAGGCCGCGCGGCGCCGCTTGCAGAACAAACGCCTGGAGATCGCCGCCCCACAGGCTCGAATAGACCAGCGCCGGATTTTCCTGCAGCAGGGTCGAAATCTCCGTGCCGTACTGGCCGGCACCGAATTTCGGCCAAAGCTCGACTTTGGTTTTTGCCTCCGGTTCAAGTTGCGCAAGGCTGCCCTTGAAGTCTCTCCAGGAATCCTGACCCCAGGCGTAATCCTGATTCATGGCGCCGACATCGGCGACCTTGATGCCGCGCTTGACCAGGTAGCGGGCCATGGCAACGTTATCCATTGCGCCGTGGGCGGCAGTGCGAAAGACATATTTGAATTTGTTCTCCTCGAAGATGCGGGGCGTGCCGCAGTCAAACAGAACGAGAAGCTTCTTGAGTTCCTCGGCCGCCGGCGAGACCGCCAAACAATCGCCCGAGCTGACATAACCCAAGACCGCATCGACGTGGTCGCGCTCGAAGGCGTTGCGCAATTCCTCGACTTGTTTGGTCGCGCCGCCCGCCTCGTCGATAAGCTGCACTTCGATTTTCAGGCCGCCGAAACCGACTTTGTCGTAGGGTTTGGGCAGGCTTCCGGCATTGAGCGCGTCGATGACGGCCTTGGCGCCCTGCACCGCCGGCTTACCGAACGACTCAGCCGCCTGCCCGGAGAGAAAGGCGACGAAGGCCAGTTTGAAGACGTTGTCGTCTTGTGCCGTGGCGTTACCTGTAAATGAACCAAGGACGCCGGCGCCGGCGACTAAAGCGGCTGCGAAGCCACGAGATTTCATGGTCAAAGCCTCCCAATTTGAATTCTTGTTTTTATTTGCTGCGAGACGCTTGGACGGCGCTCCCGCCTGCCGATAAGTGTGCCCGATGCGCGCGGACCTGTCCACGCCCAGCCGCTCTTCGGCGCTAGCTGGTAAAGGCGCTTTGAGGGAAGCGCCACAGGGCGGCGTGCGATAGGCTCGCGCCTTAAGCCTGCACGGTCATTTCGCAAATCAGACCTTCAGGGCGCCAATCAAATTCCGCTTTGCCGTGCAATTGCGCGGTCATTTGTTTGATAACTCGGCTGCCAAACCCTCGCCGGCCCGGCGTCTGCACCGCCGGCCCCCCCAGTTCCGCCCAACGAAGGATGATTTCGCCGCCGGTTCCGCGCCACCATGTCAAATCAAGCTGGCCCTCGGGCACGGACAGCGATCCGTATTTGGCGGCATTGGTTGCGAGCTCGTGCAGCGTTACGGCGACGGCCTGCGCGGCTGTCGGCTCCAACAAGGTCGATGGCCCTTCAATGCGCACCCGCTTTTTGTCGGCCGCGTCGTAAGGAGCCAGTTCCCGGGCCGCTATCGCCGACAATTCCGCGCCGACCCAGCGCGACTCGACAAACAGCGACTGAACATTCGCCAGCGCCTGGATGCGTCCTTCAATGGCGTCTTTAAGGCCTTGCATGGTGTCGGATCGCGAAAGATTCACGATCGCCTGCACGCTCGCCAACAGGTTCTTGCCGCGATGCTCGACCTCGCGGGCAAGCGTGGCGATTTGTTCCCGGCTTTGTCTTTGCTCGCTGACATCGCGCGCGATCTTCGAGGCGCCGATAATCCGGCCCTCGGCGTTTTTAACCGGGGAGACCGTCAGCGAAATCGGGAACAGGGTGCCGTCCTTGCGCCGCCGAATGGTCTCGAAATGATCGATGCGTTCGCCGCGCCTGATCCGGCTTAGGATCTCTACCTCTTCGTTTTGCCTATCATCCGGAATGACGATGGTGATCGGGCGGCCGATCGCTTCTGCGGCGGTGTAACCGAACACGCGCTCCGCGCCCTTGTTCCAGCTGGCGATGATGCCATCGAGGTTTTTGCTGACGACGGCGTCATCGCTGGATTCGACGATCGAGCCCAGCCAGTGAGATCGCTCGTCCGCAAGCTTACTTTCGCTCAGATTACGCGTCACCGTCCCGTAGGCGACGATGGCGTCCGACGAACCGCGCACCGGAAAGATATTGTAGAGCACCGGTATGGCCTCGCCGGTCGCGAAATTTCGAAACTTGAGTTCGCCTTCCCAGAAGCCGTTGTCGCGCGCGGCCGGCATGGCCTCGCTTAGAACCCTGTCGCGATCTTCCGCGGCGAAATAGTCGATAATCCGTGTCGAGCGCACGGCGTCCAAATCCGCCAATCCGACGAGCTTGAGTCCGGCTTCATTGACGAACAGGGCATTGCCTTCCAGATCGGCGACGCCCACAAATTCATGCGAAGCCCTGACCAGCGACGACAACATGCGCGCGAAATCGTCGGCGTCGCCGAGATGCAAAAGTCCGCGAGCAATTGCCGGAAGATCTTTGGACAGGGCCCCACTCCACGCCGCACAAAAAAGCGCGGAGTGTCGGCGGACGCACTCCCGCGACTTACAATAGCTTACGCGCCGCCGCCGCTCAGCTTGTCGACTTTCTTCTGCATTTCGTCGAGCTGGCGCTTCAAGTCGTCGATATCGCCGGTCTTCGGCACGGACTTGCCGGCTTCCATCTCGATCTCGCCGTCGGCCTCGCGCCGCGCGAATGGCGCGAACATCGTGAAGGCGCGCTCGAACATTTCCATGTTCCGCCGCACCTGATCCTCGAGCGTCGGGAATCCGCCGACGCCGAAGGCCTGCGCCATCTGACTGCGGAACTTTTCCTGCTCGCGGGTCAGCGACTCGATCGAGACCTCGAGATAGCGCGGCACCAGCATCTGCATGCTATCGCCGTAGAAGCGGATGAGCTGGCGCAGGAACGCAATCGGCAGGAGATTCTGTCCTTCTTTGTTCTCCTGCTCGAATATGATCTGCGTCAATACCGAGCGCGTGATCTCCTCGCCGGTCTTGGCGTCGTACACCACGAAATCCTCGCCTGACTTCACCATGGCGGCGAGATCTTCGAGCGTGACGTAGGTGCTGGTGCCGGTGTTGTAGAGGCGGCGGTTGGCGTACTTCTTAATGGTGATCGGTTGTTCGGTCTTGGGCGAGGGCGTTGGCATCAGGCGGTGACCATCTTGGTTGCGATCAAAATAGGCACTTTCTCGGGGCGCGGCTACCGTTTTGTGATGCCTTGGTTTCCGCGGCCAGACGAAGGCCGCAGCAGGGACGTACGGTCCGCATAGCGGCAATGCCGCGCCGTTGCGTCTTGTCGAGCGGCGCGCGCCTCCTTATGACTTATATGAGCGAGCCAGCGGCAAACCCCCGTTTTGAGAACCCCTATCGAAAGGATTCTGCCATGAAAGACGACATTGTGATTGTCGGCGCGGTGCGCACGCCGGTCGGCGCATTCAATGGGGCTTTCGCGTCCGTGCCGGCTCACGATCTCGGCAAAGTCGCGATCAAGGCGGCGATCGACCGCGCCGGCGTCGAGGCCTCGCGGGTGTCCGAAGTCATCCTGGGTCAAATCCTGCAAGCCGGGCAGGGCCAAGGTCCGGCGCGGCAAGCCTCGATCAATGCCGGCATCCCGGTCGAAGTGCCGGCCTACAGCGTCAACATGCTGTGCGGCTCCGGGTTGCGAGCGGTTGCGCTCGGCTATCAGGGCATTGCCAACGGCGATACCGAGATCGCGGTGGTCGGCGGCCAAGAGTCCATGAGCATGGCGCCGCATTGTGCGCATCTGCGCAACGGCGTGAAAATGGGCAATTTCGAGATGATCGACACCATGATCAAGGACGGGCTGTGGGATGCCTTCAACGGCTATCACATGGGCAACACCGCCGAGAACGTCGCCCGCCAATGGCAGATCACGCGCGCGCAGCAGGATGAGTTCGCCGTCAAGTCGCAGAACAAGGCTGAAGCGGCGCAGAAGGCCGGAAAGTTCAAGGACGAGATCGCTCCGGTCACGGTGAAGAGCCGCAAAGGCGACATCATCGTCGACGCCGACGAATACCCCAAGCACGGCACGACGCTGGATGGCGTCAGCAAGCTCAAGCCCGCCTTCGACAAGGAAGGCACGGTGACAGCCGCGAGCGCGTCCGGAATCAATGACGGCGCTGCCGCCATGGTGCTGATGAAGGCGAGCGAGGCGGCCAAGCTCGGCAAGACGCCGCTCGCCCGCATCGTCTCGTGGGCGCAGGCCGGCGTTGATCCGAAGATCATGGGCACCGGACCGATCCCGGCCTCACGCGCCGCGCTGAAGAAGGCCGGCTGGAGCGTCGGCGACCTCGATCTGGTCGAAGCCAACGAGGCGTTCGCCGCGCAGGCGTGCGCGGTCAACAAAGACCTTGGCTGGGATACCAACAAGGTCAATGTCAACGGCGGCGCCATTGCCATCGGCCATCCGATCGGCGCGTCGGGCGCGCGCGTCCTGGTGACGCTGCTCTACGAGATGCAAAAGCGGAACGCCAAAAAAGGTCTGGCGACCCTGTGCATCGGCGGCGGCATGGGCATTGCCATGTGCGTGGAGCGATAGAAGGCCGCCAGCAAAGTTCTATAAAATCCTCATGCCCGGCCTTGCGCCGGGCATCCACGACTTTAGTCTTCGAACAAACAAGACGTAGATGGCCGGGACTAAAGGGCGTTCACGCCCGTCTTCAACGGGCTATGCCCGGCCGTGACGAGCAGAGGGAGGGAGTAATGGCCCGCGTCGCAGTGGTGACGGGCGGAACCCGAGGCATCGGCGCGGCGATTTCCAGGGCGCTGAAGGCGGCCGGGTACAAAGTCGCGGCCACGTACGCCGGCAACGACGAAGCCGCGCAAAAATTCAAGGCCGAAACCGGGATTGCCGTCTACAAGTGGGACGTCGCCTCGTTTGACGCCTGCGCCGCCGGCATCAAGCAAGTCGAGGCCGATATCGGCCCGGTTGATGTGTTGGTGAACAACGCCGGCATCACCCGCGATGCGCAGCTCCATCGGATGACGCTCGAGCAATGGCAGGCGGTAATCAACACCAATCTCGGCTCGCTGTTCAACATGACTCGCAACGTCATTGAGGGAATGCGCGAACGAAAGTTCGGCCGCGTCATCAACATCTCCTCAATCAACGGCCAGAAGGGGCAGTTCGGCCAAACCAACTATTCGGCGGCCAAGGCGGGCGACATCGGCTTCACCAAGGCGCTGGCGCAGGAAGGCGCGAAGAGCGGCATTACCGTCAACGCCATCGCACCAGGATACATCAACACCGAGATGGTGCAGGCGGTGCCAAAAGACGTGCTGGAAAAAAGCATTCTACCGACCATTCCCATCGGGCGGCTGGGCGAACCGGAAGAAATCGGCCGTTGTGTCGTCTTTCTTGCGTCCGACGACGCGGGATTGATCACCGGCTCGACGCTGACCGTCAACGGCGCGCAATACATCACCTGATCGGCGCTGGCTCCGCACCCTGCTTTGGTCGCTCACGCGTCGAGATCGAGCGTGAACAGTTGCTGCGGATGCGACACGCCGCGCAGCGCAAATCGTCCGACCGAAACCAGCCGGCGCTTGATATCGCCGACCTCGGCAAAGGCCGCCGAGATAAGCAGCGGCTGATCGACCGAACGGCACATCGCCGCGATGCGGCTCACTTCGTTCACCGCCGGACCGATGACGGTAAAATCCAGCCGCTCATGGCTGCCGATATTTCCGTAATACACCTCGCCGACATGCAGGCCGAGATACATGTCGGTTACCGGCTGGCTGGCCGCCGCCCGGCGGCCTTTCAATTCGGCCACCTCGTTGCGTGCCGCAATCGCTGCGCCCAAGGCCGCAGCGCAGGCGTGCTGGCGATCGGCCGCGGTGAAGATCGCGAGCACGCCATCGCCGATCAGTTTGACCACATCGCCGCCGTGCTCGTGGATCGTCGAAACGATCACGTCGGCATAGTCGTTCAACAGCGGAATCGCCTGTTCGGGGGTGGCGTCGGTGATGCGCGTAAATCCGCGCAAATCGCTGAACCAGATTACCGCGTCGATGCGCTCGCTCATGCCGCGCACAATCCGTCCGCTGAGCACGCGCTGGCCGGCGTCGCGGCCGAGATAAGTTTCCATAAGCGTTGTAGTCATGCGTTGTAGCGCCGCCGACTTGAACGCAAGCGCCAGTGACGGCGTGAGACGCTCGAGCGCAGCAATGTGCGGGTCGCTGAAACCCTCCGCCGCGAGCGTCGCGTATGAGATGTACACGCCATCCATCTCGCCGATGATTCCCTCAGGGGCAAAACGGCAGATGATCGCCACGTAGTCGGTCAATCCCGCCGCCAGCCAATCCGGCAACAGCGAAAATCCCTCGACGTTTGCGGCATTCAGGCGGAGGCGAAACAGCGTCTCGCCGGTCTGCAGCATCTGATAGAACGGACTCCTCCGCCAGCGCTTCAACGCCTCGTTATCGTTGGGGGAGGATCCGGATGCCGCGAGCGCGTCAGGGTCGGTGCGGCCATATTCCAGCAGGCGCAAGTCGGCGACGCCGAAGTCCCATTGATAAAGACGCCCCTCATGGACGGGATGTAATGTGTCGATGAACATGATGCAGCGGCCAAGCGGCAAACCGGCTTCGACACAGCGGGCGCAAAATCCGGAGATGATCTCGCCTTCCGATATGCCGGCGATTCCGGCCTCGGTCAGCCATGCCGCGGTCGCGATAAAGAACGCTTCGTCCATGACGCGATTATACAGGTGGGCCCAAAGAATCAGGCGCACAATATTTATTGCGGCGTCCAGCCCGCCGGCGCCATTTCGAATTTGGCAAACTCAAAGCCTGGCGCGACCGTGCATCCGACGAGCGTCCAGTCACCGAGCGATTGCACTGCCTGCCACGCGTGCGCCGGGACGACGGCCTGCGGGCGCAGGCCGGCCGCAAGATCGTTACCGAGCGTGATCACCTCGCGGCGCCCGTTTGCAGCAATTTCAAGTGCGAGCGGCGCGCCGGTGTAAAAGTGCCAGACTTCAACGGCGTCGATGCGGTGCCAATGCGAGCGCTCATCACGCGCGAGCAGAAAATAAATCGCGGTCGACGCGGCGCGAATACCGTCGACCTGACGCGCATCGCGGAAGACTTCGCGGAAGTGTCCGCCTTCCGGATGCGGCTTCAAATCCAGCAACCGGATGATTTCGGCGGCGCTGAGATTGGGCGCGTTCAAGGCCAATTCCTTTGGTCGTCATTCCGGATCGCCGCGAAACGGCGAGCACGGCCTGGGGTCGGCCCCGGAATGACAGCTCAGAATTTATTCTTGCGCTCGCGAATCTCGGCAAAGACTTTCCACGCCGCACTGCCGGCAAGACCGACGGTCTTGGCCACATCCGGCAAATCGGCACGCAGAAATGGGTTCTCCGCCTTTTCCGCGCCGATGGTCGCAGGAATGGTCGGCTTGCCGGCGGCGCGGAGTTTCACCACCTCGGCGGCGCGGGCGGCAAGCCGCGCGTTATCCGGCTCGATGGTCTTGGCGAAG
>DATNNI010000003.1:0-13886 GCA_035601915.1 Xanthobacteraceae bacterium | reverse complement strand
CGCGTTCGTGCATTTGCCTGATGTGCGCGGAACGCGAGCCGCTGGAATGCCATCGTTGCCTTCTGGTCGCACGCAGTCTCGCCGAGCGAGGCCTTGCCGTGGGCCACATCCTGTACGACGGCACCATCGAAGCGCAGGCGGCGACCGAGCGCCGGCTTCTGGCGCTTACCGGCAAGGACTGCGACTTGTTCGCGCCTGGACAGCCTGAACGACTCGCGGCAGCGTACCGCCAGCAAGCCGGCGAGGCCGCCTATCGGCACCCGGCGAATAGCGGCAAGAGAACACTCACAGCAGAGAATAGATGATACTGGTCCACTTTCGCTGGCTCCTTATCGCGCTGCTGATCAGCGGCAGTACGGCGCTGGCCGAGGATGCCAACTCGCCCGATCCGACCCCGCCCGGCACACTCGAAGCGACGCCCCTGCCGCCGCTCGCCAACCCTAATGATCCCTCCCTGCCGGCGCGGGAATTGTTTGGACGAAAGACAAAGCCGTTCGCAGGGCCCGCGCACGCCATCGGCGGCTATGCCGACGGCTGCCTCGAAGGCGGCATCGAGTTGCCGATTACCGGACCGGCGTGGCAGGTCATGCGACTGTCGCGCAACCGCAATTGGGGGCACCCGAAGCTCGTCGCCTTTCTCGAGAGTTTCGCCAGCAGAGCGAAGTCGGTCTGGAGCGGGCTTCTGGTCGGCGACATGGCGCAGCCACGCGGCGGTCCTATGCTGACCGGTCACTCAAGTCATCAAATCGGGCTCGATGTCGATATCTGGTTTAAGCCGATGCCCAATCACGTCCTTTCCCGCGAAGAGCGAGAGTTCGATTCGGCCGTCAATATGGTCGCCCCCGACCGCCTCGGCGTCGACACCGCGGTATGGACGCCCGCGCGCACCGCGCTCCTGCACGTCGCGGCGGAAGATCCGGCGGTCTCGCGCATTTTCGTCAACGCCGCGATCAAGAAGCAAATGTGCAAAGAGGCCGGACTGGACCATGCCTGGCTCGCCAAGGTCCGGCCCTGGTTCGGCCACGCTGAGCATTTTCACGTACGCCTCAACTGCCCGCCCGACAGCCCGGAGTGCAAACCGCAGCCGCCGGTCGAGCCGGGCGATGGTTGCGGCCACGAGCTTGATTACTGGTTTTCAGGAAGCGTGTTGCATCACGAACCGCCGCCCGAGGAACCGGGTAAACCCAAACCGGGTTTGACGCTGGCTAAGCTTCCGCATTCTTGCCGCCGCGTCGTCATGGCGCCGTAACAAGCGGAGGCATTATCACCCTGCCCAGCCGAAGAGCGTGTGTTGCAAGGCGCGGATGATGAAGGTGAATACGCAGACGCCGACGACGAGGATCGCGGTAAAAGCCGGGATTTTTTGTACAGGCACCTTCGTCAAAGGCGATGTTCCCGTCCAAAGGATATACGCGCTGTAGAAGCCGGTAAGCTCGAGGAACCGCAGTCCCGGCGCCAGGAGGAAAACCCCGGTAAGCCAGATCGGCGTGTACGAGTAGGCCGCCAGTTTGAATGCGGTGTTGAAATCCCGCTGCCCTCCGAACGCAGGCGCCAACAGGCGGATCAGCACTCCGAGACCAACGACGGTGGCGCACGACATGACGTAGCCGAATACGGCCCCAACCAGACCGGCCGCGAGCGGCGCGCGCACCAGTCCCGCGCCCGGCATAACGGTGCCGACGACGCACGCACCGACAAGGCCGAACGCGGCCGGAATAAGCGCCAACGGGGCAACGTAGCGGCTCAACAGATAAGCTGCGTCGCCCGGCTCCTTTTCGATCACCGCCCATTCCGCGGCAGGATCGGCAAGGAACGCGATAATCCGCCGCAGCGCGTTCATGCCCGCTGCGTCTTTGCCGCGGCGCGGATTGCGGCGGCACCCTTTTCCGCAATCATCATGGTCGGTGCGTTGGTGTTGCCGGACGTAATCGTCGGCATCACGGAGGCATCGACGACGCGCAGCCGCTCGACCCCGGCCACCCGCAGGTCGCCGTCAACGACCATGAAGGGATCGCTGGCGAGGCCCATTTTCGCGGTTCCCACCGGGTGAAAGATGGTCGTGCCAATATCGCCGGCCGCTTTCACCAGCGCCGCTTCGTCTTCATTGCCCACCAAATCTCCCGGCAGATATTCGGACGGTGTGAACGGCGCCAACGCCGGCTGCGCGACAATATGGCGCGTCAGCTGGATGGCTTTAGCGGCGATGCGGCGATCCTCGTCGGTCGACAAATAGTTCGGCTTGATCATCGGCGCGGCGGCGGGATCGCGCGAGCGCAGCCGCACATGGCCGCGGCTGGTCGGCTGCAGATTGGCAACGCTCGCGGTGAACGCCGGGAATTTGTGCAGCGGCTCGCCGAAGCGGTCGAGCGACAGCGGCTGGACGTGATATTGCAAATTGGCGCGGACCTGGTCGCGACCGGAGCGGGTGAACAGGCCGAGCTGGGACGGCGCCATGGTCAGCGGGCCACGGCGAAACAGCGCGTATTCAAGGAGCATGGACGCAGGCCCGAGCAGCGAATGGTAGCGCTCGTTGAGGGTTTTGATGCCCGTCACCTTGTAGATGAGGCGAAGCTGCAGATGATCCTGGAGATTGGCGCCGACGCCGGGCCGATCCGCCACGACGGGAATGTCATGCCGTTGCAGTTCGGCTCCCGGTCCCACTCCCGACAACATCAAAATCTGCGCTGAGCCGATTGAGCCGGCCGACAGCACGACTTCGCCGCCGCACCGCGCGCTATGGCTTTGGCCGTTTTGCCGCCAGCGCACGCCCGCGGCCCGCTTGCCTTCGAACAACACGCCTTCCACGAGACAACCTGTCTCCAGACGCAAATTAGCTCGGCCTAGAACCGGCTTGAGAAAGGCCGCGGCCGCCGACCAGCGCCGGCCGCGTTTCTGATTGACGTGAAAAGCGCAGCAGCCTTCGTTGTCGCCGGTGTTGAAATCGGGCACCGATTTGATGTCCGCCTGTTCAGCGGCTGCCCGAAAGGCCTCGAGCAGATCCCATTGCACGCGCGGTTCCTCGATGCGCAATTCGCCGCCGACGCCGTGCAGATCGCTTTCGCCAAGGAAATGATTCTCGTGCTTTTTGAAATAAGGCAGCACATCGTCCCAGCCCCAGCCGGTGAGCCCGAGTTGGCGCCAATGGTCGTAATCGGCGGATTGGCCGCGCATGTAGACCATGGCGTTGATCGCCGAAGAACCACCGATCACCTTGCCGCGCGGGTAACTTAAGCTGCGGCCATTAAGGCCCTCCTCAGCTTCGGTCTTAAAGCACCAGTCCGAACGCGGATTGCCGATAGCAAACAAATAACCGACGGGGATGTGAAACCAGATCCAATTGTCGCGCCCGCCGGCTTCGAGAAGGAGCACGCGCTTGTCGGCATCGGCCGAAAGACGATTGGCCAACAGGCAGCCGGCCGAGCCGGCGCCGACAATGATGTAATCGTACTCGCCTTCACCGGTTGTCGTTTCGCTCATCGCCGCTCCATAGCCGTCGCATATTCTGCACCTTGATGAAGAGAATGGAGCCGCACTGAAATACCGACAATACATTCACCAGAATAACCGCGGGCGCGTCGATCAGGCTCCCGTAAGCGATCCACACAGCCATGGCGACGAGCGCCACCAGGAGCCACGCCGCAGAAATGTCGTCGGTCGAGCGCGTTCGCCAGGTGCGGATGACTTGGGGCATGAGCGAAACGGTCGACAGGATGGTGCCGACCGTTCCTAAAACGGAGATGGCAACATGATCCATCATGGCCTCCTCATTCCGTCGAAATCATAGCACAGCACGCGCAGGCCCAACGAGGCTCCGCGCAACCGCAACTCGTACCAGCCGGTCGAGGACGATGTTGTCGCCCCGCCGACGACCGCGTATGGTCGCCTCTCTAATGCGGCGCGCTGGGCGCGCGGCGCATAAGCCTGGAACGACGGTTCCCTGAGGCGTCGATATTGGTGGTAGCCGGTCCCCGCGGGCCGCGCCGACGATTGCTCGTTGGGAGAACTCCGTCGTGCTTGAAGTCAAGCGCATCTCTGCAGCCTTCGCCGCTGCCGTCTTGGTTATTACTGTTGCGGCACAATCCGCGGCAGCGCAGCAACAATCGATCCTGATCTTCGCGGCCGCGTCGATGAAAAATGCGCTCGACGATGTCAATGCCGCCTTTACCAAGGGCGGAGGAGACAAGGTCGTCGCCAGCTACGCCGCGAGTTCGGCGCTGATGAAGCAGATCGAGCAGGGCGCGCCGGCGGATGTCTTTTTATCGGCCGACATCGACTGGATGGACTACGGCGCCAAACACGGCCTCATCAAAGGCGATACGCGGTTTGATCTGCTCGGTAACCGGCTGGTGCTCATTGCGCCGAAGGATTCCGCTATCGGCAACATCAATATCGGGCCGGGCTTCGATCTCGCCGCTCTCGCCGGAAGCGGGCGTATCGCCGTCGGCGACGTGCGCGCGGTTCCCGCTGGCCTCTATGCCAAGGCCGCGCTGGAGAAGCTCGGTTCCTGGGCCGCGGTTGAGCCGAAACTGGCGATGGCCGAAAGCGTGCGCGGCGCGCTCGTCCTCGTCACCCGCGGCGAGGCGCCGCTTGGGATTGTCTACGAGACCGATGCCAAGATCGAGCCGGCCGTCAAAATTGTCGGCATGTTTCCCGAAAATTCTCATCCGCCGATCGTCTATCCGGTAGCGCTGACGATAAACGCAAAACCGGAGGCGGTGCCCTATCTGGGGTTTCTGCGCACGCAGCAGGCAAAAATGATTTTCGAGCGCTACGGCTTTATCGTTCTGACAAAGCCGGCGAACTAAAAATCGATTGCGATGTTTGGGCTCTCCCCCGCCGAATGGACTGCCGTCGAGCTGTCGCTTCGCATCGCGATGGTCGCCACCGCCGTGGCGCTGCCGTTCGGTGTGGCCGTCGGGTGGGTTCTTGCGCGCAAGGAGTTTTGGGGCAAGGCGTTGCTCGACGGCATTGTCTACTTGCCGCTGGTGCTGCCGCCGGTCGTGACCGGATACCTGTTGCTGATATCTTTCGGCCGCCGGGGTCCGATTGGCGCTTTCCTGGCCGATTATTTCGGTATCGTCCTATCCTTTCGCTGGACTGGCGCCGCACTGTCGTGCGGCGTCATGGGCTTTCCGCTCATGGTCCGCCCGATCAGGCTCGCGCTTGAAGCGATCGATCGGCGGCTCGAAGAAGCCGGCGGCACGCTCGGCGCCAGTCCAGCGCTGGTGTTCCTCACAATTACCTTCCCGCTCGCTTTGCCCGGCATCATCGCCGGCGCGGTGTTGTGCTTCGCCCGGGCGCTCGGTGAGTTCGGCGCCACCATCACATTCGTGTCCAACATTCCAGGCGAAACGCAGACCATCTCGGCCGCGATCTATTCTCTTCTACAAGTGCCCGACGGCGACGCCGCGGCGGGACGGCTGGTCATCATCGCGATCATCATCGCGCTGGCAGCGCTGATTGCCTCGGAGTGGTTTGCCCGGCGCGCCGGCATGCGTTTTCAGGGGGAATGATCGTGCTCGACGTGGACGTCGAGAAAAAGCTCGGCACTTTTTCGGTCGCCGCACGCTTTCAGGCCTCGGCTGGCGTGACCGCGCTGTTCGGGCCGTCGGGCGCCGGGAAGACGACCATCGTCAACATGATCGCAGGCTTGGTCACGCCCGACACGGGCGCGATCGCCCTCGACAAAACGGTGATGTTCGATGCCGCCGCAAAAATAAACCTACCGCCGTATCGCCGCGGGATCGGATACGTCTTTCAGGAAGGCCGGCTGTTCCCGCACTTGAGCGTGCGTCAAAACCTCGATTATGGCCGCCGGATGAGCGGTCGTCCGCGCGACGCGGATGAATTCGCCCGCATTGTCACGCTCCTCGACATCGGCCAACTGCTTGATCGACGGCCGCGGCTTTTATCCGGTGGCGAGCGCCAACGCATCGCTATTGGCCGCGCGCTGCTCATGCGCCCGCGGCTCCTGCTGCTCGACGAGCCGCTGGCCTCGCTCGACGCCGGACACAAGCGTGAAATCCTTCCTCACCTCATCCGCCTGCGCGACGATTCGAATGTGCCCATGGTCTATGTAAGTCACACCGCCGCGGAGTTGCGCCAAATCGCCACGAAAGTCGTGCGGCTCGAGGCTGGGCGGGTAACGGCGGTCGGAGACCTTGATCTCCTCAAGAGCGCTGACGCGTATTGGCCTGAATAACAAAGCTCCGCTTTTGGCGAAGCCTCGCCCGTCTATTCGCGCATTGTAGCCTGCCATTTCGCCCGTCTATGTTGCCAGTACAATGGATCAAGCTCAGCAATCGCCGTCGGTCAAACAAACGACAGCGCTAGGCGTATCGTGCGGCGCCGGCGCAGCATTATGCTGGGCGCTTGGTTTTGTCGCGGCGCGCCATGGTATCGACGTCGGCGTCTCGCCCCTTGTATTGGCGCTGCACCGCTATGTGTGGCCGGGATTGCTGGCACTGCCGTTTCTCGCCAAAAGCGGCTTTGCCGAAATTCGCAGCTTAGGCTGGGGCCGCGCTTTCACGCTGGCGATATTTGGCGGGCTGCCGCTCGCGCTATCGAGCTACGTTGGTTACGTGTTCGTTCCGCTCGGCCATGGCGGCATCATTCAGCCGTCCTGCGCGGCACTTGGCGGATTGTTGCTGGCGCGCTTCGTGTTGAAGGAGCCGCTGCCGGCGCGTCGCTTGGCCGGCGCGCTCGTTATTGTTGTTGGCTTGGCCGTGATCGGAGCCGAAGCGCTCCACACCATCGGCGTCCACGGCGTCGGCGGTGATCTCTTATTTGTCGCCGCCGGGTGCCTCTTTGCAACGTTCGGTATGCTGGTGCGCCGATGGCGCATCGCGGCGATGCAGGCCGTGGCTATTACGAGCGTGCTGTCGCTTGTTTGTTTACCGTTCCTCGCCTTCAGCTACGACAATCTGATCGCCGCCGGCTTCTGGGAAAATCTCCTGCAGGCGATCGTACAAGGCACACTCGCCGGAGCAGGCGCCACCTACCTTTTCACCCGCGCCGTCGTTCTGCTTGGCGTCTCGCGCGCCGCACTGTTTCCTTCGCTGGTTTCGCCATTCGTGCTGCTGATCGGATTTCTTGCCCTTGGGGTCGTGCCGACCGTTTCGCAGCTTGTCGGTCTGGTGATCGTGCTCGTCGGCTTTCGGCTGACGCAGCAGGGATGACCGCAAAGGCCGTCACGCCGCCTTTCGGGTCGCCAAGAACTCGCCGATGCGATTGAGCGCGCGCAGAATATTTTCGGTCGAATTGGCGTACGACACGCGCATGTAGCCTTCTCCGAGCACCCCGAAATCCGGGCCGCCGATCAGCGCGACGCCTGAGTCTTCGAGCAGCGCCGAGGCGAGCGGCTTTGCTTTCCAGCCAGTGCGCTTGACGTTCGGGAAGGCGTAGAACGCGCCTTTGGGTATCGCGCACGAAATGCCCGGCAGCCGATTGAGCCCGTCAACGACGACCCGCCGGCGCCTATCAAATTCCGCGACCATTTCGCTGACCGCATCCTGCGGCCCGGTCAGCGCCGCAAGTCCGGCATATTGCGCGGCGGCATTGACGCACGAATGCAAATTCACCGCGAGTTTGCGTGCCTGATCGTAAAGCTTTCCGGGCCACACGGCATAGCCAAGCCGCCAGCCGGTCATAGCGTAGGTTTTAGACCAGCCGTTGAGCAAAATCAGCCGATCGCGGATCGAGGGATATTGTAACAAGCAAACGTGCGTTTCCCCGTCGTAGAGCATGTGGTCGTAGATCTCGTCCGACATGATCGCAAGATCCGGATAGCGCTCCAGACCGGCGATAAGCTTGTCGACTTCCCGTTTCGGCGTGACGCCGCCGGTCGGGTTCGCCGGAGAGTTGACGATAATGAGCCGCGTCTGCGGGGTAATCAGTGACAGCGTTTCTTCGGCTGAGAACGCGAAATTATTCTCCTCGCGAATTGGAACAGGCACTGGGCGCGCGCCGGTGAATTCGATCATTGAGCGGTAAATGGGGAAACCCGGATCGGGGTAAAGAATATCGGCGCCGGGCTCGCCGAACATCAGGATCGACATGAACATGGTCGGCTTGCCGCCGGGAAAGATCATCACCGAGTCAGGCGACACGCTGACTTTGAATCGCTTGTGGAGGTCGGCGGCGACTGCTTCGCGCAGCGCCAGAATGCCGACAGCCGGCGTATAGCCGTGATGGCCGTCGCGCAAAGCCTTGATCGCCGCCTCGACAATGAAATCCGGCGTGCGGAAATCCGGTTGGCCAATCCCGAGATTGATGACGTCGCGGCCTTGCGCGGCGAGTTCGGTCGCGCGTGCCAGCACGGCAAAAGCGTTCTCTTCGCCAATACGGTCGAAAGCGGAAATGGTCTTGAGCATCGCGGATAATTGAACCTAATTGCCGGGCGAAGGCAAACCCAGCGCCGAGCTTTGATGCTGTGCTGCGACGGGCTGATGGACCGTTGAATACGTTTATTGTAAGTGCCGAAAAGAATTCCATCCGGACGGAAGCTTTTCATGATTCACGAAGCGTCTCATCAAAGGATTACGCCATGTCGAAAAAGCTCGTGCGATACCGCGTCAAACCGGAAAAAATCGAGGAAAATCAGCAACTCATCGAGCGGGTGTTTCGCGAGCTGCACGCGAAGTCGCCCTCTGACGTGCGATATTTGGTGATCAAACTGAGCGACGGGACCTTTTTCCATCTGTTTGAGGATGGATCGAGGACGATTCCTACTCTCGATGCCTTCGCCGCATTTCGCGACGGCGGCGAACAGCGACGGCTTGACGAACCTCAGCAGCTCGAAGCTACCGTCGTCGGCAATTATCGTACGCTGGTTGAAACTTAAGTCCGACGGAAATCGACTATCCCGCGGCCATCACGACCACGGCGCCAGAGGCCGGCCGCATGTTCCCTTTAAGGAACAAAAGCGACATTGGGCCGGATTTTTGATTACACGTCGAACGCGCGGGTCGCGCCACGGGTAAATCGACCTATCTACCGGTAATGACAGAGACTGCGGAGTAAGCCATGGCTCAGGGGAACGGCTCGCAGCATTCGCGGCGGCTGCGCTCGCAATTATGGTTCGACAATCCCGACAATCCGGGGATGACGGCGCTTTACCTCGAGCGCTACCTCAATTACGGGCTGACCCGCGCCGAATTGACCAGCGGCAAGCCGATCATCGGCATCGCCCAAACCGGCTCCGACTTGAGCCCCTGCAACCGCCATCATCTGGAATTGGCCAAACGCGTGCGCGAAGGCATTCGCGATGCCGGCGGGATCGCGTTCGAGTTTCCGGTCCATCCGCTTCAGGAAACCGGGAAACGCCCGACCGCGGCGCTTGATCGCAACCTCGCCTATCTCGGATTGGTCGAAGTCCTCTATGGCTATCCGCTCGACGGCGTGGTGCTGACGACCGGCTGTGACAAGACCGTGCCGGCCTGCATCATGGCCGCCGCAACCGTCAACACGCCGGCCATTGTTCTCTCCGGCGGGCCGATGCTTGACGGCCATAGCGACGACGGCCGCCTTTTAGGATCGGGTACCGCAATCTGGCAGGCCCGCCAGGATATTGCCGTCGGCAAGATCGATTACGAGGAGTTTCTCGACATCGCGGCAGCGTCCGCGCCCTCGGTCGGCCACTGCAACACCATGGGCACCGCCTCAACCATGAACGCCCTGGCCGAGGCACTCGGCTTGTCGCTGCCCGGTTGCGCCGCGATACCGGCGCCCTATCGCGCGCGCGGACAGATCGCTTACGAAACCGGCGTGCGGGCGGTCGAGATTGTGCGCGAGGATCTAAAGCCTTCGGATATTCTCACGCGCGCCGCGTTTGAGAACGCGATCGTTGCTTGTTCGGCCATCGGCGGTTCAACCAACGCCCCCATCCACCTCAATGCCATCGCCCGCCACATCGGCGTCGAACTGTCGATCGAAGACTGGGAACGGATCGGCCACGACGTGCCGCTTCTCGTCAACATGCAGCCGGCGGGAGAATATTTGGGCGAAGACTACTATCGCGCCGGCGGCTTACCCGCGGTGATGCACGAACTTCTGGCGGCAAAGCGGCTCCACGGCGACGCACTGACCATCAACGGCAAGACTATCGCTGACAACGCTGCGGATGCCCAAGCCACCAATCGCGCCGTCATTCGCTCCTACGACGATCCGCTGAAAGCGCAGGCGGGATTTAAGGTGCTGCGCGGCAATCTGTTCGACTCGGCGATTATGAAGACGAGCGTGATTTCCGAGGACTTCCGCGGCCGTTACCTGAGCCGTCCCAACGACCTCAATGCCTTCGAAGGACGCGCCGTGGTTTTTGACGGGCCCGAAGACTATCATCACCGCATCGACGATGCTTCGCTCGAGATCGGCGAAAACACGATATTGTTCATGCGCGGCGTGGGGCCGGTCGGCTTTCCGGGCTCGGCCGAGGTGGTGAACATGCAACCGCCGGCGGCGCTCATCAAACGGGGAATTACTTCGCTGCCCTGTATCGGCGACGGCCGCCAATCGGGAACGTCGGGCTCGCCGTCGATCCTTAATGCTTCGCCCGAGGCGGCCGATGGCGGCGGGCTTGCTGTTCTGCAAACTGGCGACCGGGTGCGCATCGACCTCAACAAAGGTTCGGCCGACGTGCTGATCTCGCCCGCGGAGCTGGCCGAACGCTTCGCGGCGTTGAAGCAAAGCGGCGGCTTCCATTATCCGGCGAGCCAGACGCCGTGGCAGGAAATTCAGCGCGCACTAGTGGACCAGCTGGCAAACGGCATGGTGCTGGAGCCGGCGGTCAAATATCAGCGGGTGGCGCAAAAATTCGTGCCGCGCGACAATCACTGACTTTGTTTTTGTCTAGTAGACCCAATCGAGGCGCAACATGCCAGCACGTCCGACCGTTGCCGATAAGCGCAAGACCTTCCGTAAGCTGCATGAGACCGGCTGCTTCGTCATTCCGAATCCGTGGAATGTGGGGACCGCGCGCTTTCTCCAGGGCTTGGGATTTAAGGCAATGGCAACGACAAGCGCCGGCCACGCGCATGCACTCGGTTATCCCGACGGCGCGCAGAGCCTTGACGTCGTACTGGCCCATTACTGGGAACTGGTCGAGGCGACTGAGGTGCCGCTCAACGCCGATTTCGAGAACGCATTCGCCGACGATCCCGACGGCGTAGCCGTGAACGTGACGCGCTGTATCGCGTCCGGCGTCGCCGGCCTTTCGGTGGAAGATTCGCCTAAGTCCGACACGCCACTTTACGATTTCGATTTATCGGTCGCGCGGGTCGAAGCCGCGCGCGCAGCGATCGATCGCGCCGGCGGCGATGTCGTGTTCACCGCCCGCGCCGAAAACTTCATCCGCGGCGTGCCCGATCTCGAGGACGTCATCCGCAGGCTCAAAGCTTACGCCGCGGCCGGCGCCGACTGCCTCTATGCGCCGGGCATCAAGACCCGAGATCAAATCGAGGCTGTGGTAAAGGCGGTGGCGCCGAAGCCGGTAAATTTCCTCGGCAGCGGCGACTTCGGCTTCACGGTCGGCGATCTCGCCGCCATGGGGGTGCGCCGGATCAGCGTCGGCGGCTCGCTCGCGCGCGTCGCCATGCAGGCCTTCATTAAAACTGCGACGGAGATCGCGAAAGAAGGCAAATTCACCGGCTTCGCCGGTCTGATGACTAACCAGGAGCTGAATAAGTTCTTCGTCGAAGATCGCGAGAAAATATCGTCGTGACGGCTTCCGAACCGCATCCGCAGACCGATCAGCCCGTCGGCTTGCCGGTCGAGCGGACGGCGCCGGCAGCGCGGCCCGGTCCGGTGACCTTGAAGGGCCGCTACGGCCGCATCGAGAAGCTCCGCCCCGAGCACGCTGCCGACTTGTGGCGGGCTTTTTCCGGCCACGATCAGCTCTGGACTTACATCGCGACGAACGGGCCATTCGCGAACGCCGCGGACTTTGCGTCATATATTGCGATGCGCGCGGCGGGCGAAGATCCCTATGCCTACGCGATCGTTGATCTGGCGGATCGCCCCATCGGCCTTTTCACGCTGCTGCGCATCGTGCCGGACATGCGAGTGATCGAGGTCGGCCACGTTCTCTATTCGCCTGCGCTCCAGCGCACCCCGCTCGGCAGCGAAGCTCAATACCTTTTGGCGCGCTACGTTTTCGAAGACCTCGGCTACCGCCGCTTCGAATGGAAATGCGATGCACTGAACGCGGCCTCGCGCCGCGCGGCTTTGCGCTACGGATTTGTCTACGAGGGAACCTTTCGGCAATACATGATCGCGAAGGGGCGTAACCGCGACAACGCCTGGTATTCGATCATCGACAGCGAATGGCCGGTGCGGAAGCGAAGCTTCGAGCGCTGGCTTGAGCCGGAGAATTTTGACAAGGACGGCCGGCAGAAGGTCAGCCTTGCCGGGTTGAACGCGCACGGAGCGCTGGAAGAAACGTGAGGCCAATATGACCGACCGACTTAAGGGCAAAGTCGCCCTCGTAACTGCCGCGGCCCAGGGAATCGGCCGCGCCATTGCCGAGAAGTTCGCCGTCGAGGGCGCGAAATTGATTGCGACCGATCTCGATCCGAGCAAGCTGCAAGGATTGCGCGGCAGTCTGCACAAACTCGACGTGCGCGCCGAAAGCGACATCGAGGCGTTCGGCCGCGAGGTTGCGCGCGAATTCGGCCCGCTCGACATTCTGGTCAATTGCGCCGGCTACGTGCACCAGGGCACCGTGTTCGACTGCTCCGACCGCGATTGGGATTTTTCCTTCGATCTCAACGTCAAATCCATGCACCGCACCATCAAGACATTCCTGCCACCGATGCTGGAGAAAAGAGCGGGCGCGATTGTCAACATCGCGTCGGCCGTCTCATCGATCCGCGGCGTACCAAACCGCTACGTCTATGGCGCCACCAAAGCAGCCGTGATCGGGCTGACCAAGGCCGTCGCCGCCGACTTCATCAAACAAGGTGTCCGCTGCAACGCCATCTGCCCCGGCACGATCGAATCGCCGTCGCTTGAGGAACGTATCGCGGCGGTCTCGCGCGACACCAAACGTTCGGTTGAAGCGGTGTGGCAGGATTTTGTCGGCCGCCAACCTATGGGGCGGTTAGGCACGCCCGAAGAGGTCGCATACCTCGCGCTCTTTCTCGCCAGCGACGAAGCAAGTTACATCACCGGGCAGGCTCATCTCGTTGACGGCGGCATGGCGCTATAAACCAAGCCGCGCGGAAAAAGACGCACCGCGCATAAAGTCCTTTTCCGAATCCCGCCGCTCGTTTAACTGCGGCTATGCGTTTTGCATCGACTCTCATTCCGGGAACGCTTGCCCGCCGCTACAAGCGCTTCCTTGCCGACGTGGTGCTTGAAACCGGCGACGTGACCACGGTTCACGTCGCCAATCCGGGCGCCATGACCGGCCTTGACCGCCCCTTTTCACGGATATGGCTTTCCGATTCCGCCAATCCGCTGCGCAAGCTTCGTTACACCTGGGAGCTGGTCGAGGCCGATCTCGGCAGCGGCCCGGAGCTCGTCGGCGTAAATACCGGCCTGCCGCATCAACTGGTCGCCGAAGCCCTCGAGCAGCAACTGATCCCGGAGCTGCGGGATTATTCGTCGGTGCGCCGTGAGGTGAGATACGGGGTTTCGTCGCGGATCGATTTTCTCCTGACCGCGCCGCAACGGCCGCCATGCTATCTGGAAATCAAAAACGTGCACCTCATGCGCCGGCCGCGTCTCGCCGAATTTCCCGACTGCGTGACGGAGCGCGGCGCCAAGCATCTGCGCGAACTCGTGGCCATGCGCATCACCGGCGCACGCACGGTCCTTCTCTTCATCATCCAGATCGGTTCAGCGGACAGCTTCGCGGTCGCCCGCGACCTCGACCGGGTTTACGGTGAAGG
>DATNNI010000002.1:0-2774 GCA_035601915.1 Xanthobacteraceae bacterium | reverse complement strand
GGCATGAATCTTGACCGGGAAGCAGGACACCTTGAAGCCAAAGGGCGGGAGTTGTTCGAGGTTCGCGAGCTTTTCCATGTGGCAGTAACCGATCTCGCGCCCGGCCTTGTGACCTTCCCAAATGAGGCTCGCGTCGCCGGTCTCAGCAAAACGCTTGCGCGTGAATGAGAACGGGGCGTCCCAGCTCCAGCCGTCGATGCCGGTGACGCGGACGTCCTGCTTGGTCAGAAACAGGGTCGCTTCGCGGCCCATGCCGCAGCCCTTATCGATGAAGTTGGGCTGTCCGTAAGCCGTCCCCGCCGCCGTGTTCACTAGGACAATGTCGAGCGGCTTAAGAGTGTAGCCGATGCGGTCGAGTTCGCGGGCAACGTCGTCAGCCTTGCACACGTAACCGTCCGGCTTGGAGCGAAAGTCGAGTTTCACGCCATCGGAGAAAAACCACTCCAACGGCAGCTCATCCACCTTCAACGACGGCTTGCCGCCGTCCATGGTGCTCGAGAAATGATACGGTGCGTCCAGATGCGTGCCGTTGTGGGTGGTGATGGTAACCGTTTCGATCGCGGCGCCTTCGCCTCCCGGAAGCTGTTCCGGCTTCAGACCGGGAAACTGTCCGGCAAATTCCTTGGCGCCTTGCTTATGGTCGGTATAGGTGATGCTCGGCAGCATGCTCGGGGGATCGGAAGCTATTCCGGCTTTGAGCGCCACCGAAAGGTCGACAATTCGCATAAAACGTCCTCCCCTATGTGCATGTTCGCGTCGATTGGTCAGGTTTTCGGCAGCGTACGGCACTTTACGCGGTAGGCTCAACCGTCCGGGGGGAATACCGCCCAAGCGAACGCGGTGCTTCCGAGGAGCCCGGCGCTCGCCTATGGTCGCCGCCAAAGGCGCGATGCCGTTGGCGAACGGGAGGAATTCTTGGGTTTGGTTGAAGGAAAAACTTGCATCGTTACCGGTGGTGCTGGCAGCCTCGGGTTTGCCAGTGCGCGCGCGCTGGTTGCCGAAGGCGCGAAAGTCATGCTCGTCGACCTCGACGGGGACCGGCTTGCCAAGGCTGCGCGCGAACTCGGCGCTGACCGCTCGGCGTTCGTGGCCGCCAACGTCGCCGACGCCGAGCAGACCCGCAGATATGTCGCCGAAACGGTGGCGCTGTGGGGCAAGATCGACGTGCTGTTCAGCAATGCCGGCAACGACGGCCCGCTGTCGCCGATCACCGACTATCCCGAGGATCTGTTCGATCAAATCATCGCCACGCACGTGCGCGGTTGCTTCCTCGCCCTCAAGTACACCATTCCGCACATGAACGATGGCGGCAGCATCATCGTCACTTCAAGCACCGTCGGGCTCAAAGGCGTGCCCGGCAATTGCTCGTACGTGGCCGCCAAGCACGCACTCATGGGTATCGTGCGCTGCGTCTCCAAGGAAGTCGCGCCGCGGCGCATTCGCGTCAACAGCGTCAATCCTGGCCCGGTCGACAACCCGTTCATGCGCACCGCCGAGAAGACTTTGAGCCAGGTTATCGGCCGCGATGCCGGCAAATGGTTCGATGAGCAGATCCCATTCGGCCGGCACGCCAAGCCGGAGGAGATTGCGCAGGCCGTTTGCTTTCTCGCCTCCGACCGCAGCAGCTACACAACAGGCATGCCGCTGTTGGTCGACGGCGGCTTCATCGCTTAAGCGCAGGCCGGAATGAACGTCATGGGAAAATTTGGCGTAGGTCAGGCGGTCCGTCGCGTCGAGGACCAGCGTTTCACCACCGGGTCGGGCCAGTATGTCGGCGATATTGAATTGGCGCGACAATGCTACGCGGTCGCCGTGCTGTCGCCGCACGCCCATGCGCTGATCAAGCGCATTGACGTCACTGCGGCAAAGGCCGCGCCGGGAGTTGTGTGTGTCCTCACCGGGGCCGATGCCGCGGCCGATAACGTCGGCGGCATCCCGCCGTTCTTCATGCCCGAGAACTGGGGCGGCCCGAAGGGATTTGCGACGACGCGTCCGTTGCTCGTTACCGACCGCGTCCGCTGCATGGGAGATCATGTGGCGTTCGTGGTCGCCGAAACCGACGCACAGGCGCGTGACGCGGCCGAGCTTGTCGTCGTCGATTACGACCCGCTGCCGGCTGTCGTAGACCTCGAACAGGCGGCGCAGGCGGGGGCGCCGAAAATTTGGGACGACTGCCCGAACGGCAATATCGGCGTGACCATCGCCTTCGGCGACAAGGCGGCGACCGATGCCGTGTTCGCAAGCGCCAAACATGTCGCTTCGGTCCGCCTCATCAATAACCGCGTGACGGCTAATCCGATCGAGCCGCGCTGCGCGGTCGGCGTATGTGACGCCGCGGACGGCCGATACACGCTTTACACCACGTCGCAGGATCCGCACAGCGTTCGCGCCGCATTGTCGGCGCACGTTTTCGGCGTGCCGGAATCAAAAATCCGGGTCGTCTCGCCCGACGTCGGCGGCGGATTCGGCATGAAGGCCAATCTTTACGCCGACGATGCGCTTGTGCTCTGGGCGGCGCGACGCTGCGGCCGGCCGGTGAAATGGACCGCAACGCGCAGCGAAAGCCTGCTCTGCGATAATCACGCCCGCGACCAGCTCGTCTTCGCCGATCTGGCGCTGGACGAAAATGGCAAGTTTCTCGCCATCAGGTCGAGGGCTTATCAGGCGCTGGGCGCCTATTGGTGGGGCGCCGCCACCGCGCCGTTGTTCTGGTCCTTGATGTTCGTTCCCAGTCTCTACGATGTGCAGACGATGCATGTCAGCACCAACGCGGT
>DATNNI010000001.1:0-15671 GCA_035601915.1 Xanthobacteraceae bacterium | reverse complement strand
GGCCCCCGCCATTGCTGTGCAGATCTTGCGGCTCGGCGACGGCGCTACCTGCTTCAGGCCGCCGGCAGGGATCGAACGGGGGGGCCGGCTCACGTGCAAGGCTCGCGGACGCTACGCAAGCCGCAAACAGACATATGCCGGCGGCCAATCGTAGCGCGCGTTGTGCGACACGACCTTGCTCAGCATCGCGCGACAAGCCGCGCAACCGCGCACTAACAACCGGCACCCGCGCCCCCGAAATCCGTGGCTTTTCATAGAGTTTAAGAAACGCCTAACATGCTAAGCCGCGTTTCTGACGCGCTGATGCCGGCTTTCTTACACGCAGGTGACACCGCTCGAGTTCGGGCCGAGCGACAGCGCAAGAGTTTCAAATGGGGCTTATCGAGCCAATCTGTGGTTACGATTGAGGCTCAATTAGCCGATCAAGCGTGATCGGGAATTTACGCACGCGGATGCCGGTCGCGTGCCACACCGCATTCGCGACCGCCCCCGCCGAGCCGGTGACTCCGATCTCGCCGACGCCTTTGATGCCGAGAGCATTCACATGCGGGTCGCTTTCCTCCACGACGATCGCCTCGACCGATGGCACGTCGGCGTTCACCGGAATGTGGTATTCGGCGAAATTTGCATTCATCGGCCGGCCGGATCTCGTATCCATGATGGCTTGCTCGTGCAGCGCAAAGGAGACGCCCCAGATCATCCCACCGCAGAGTTGGCTGCGCACCATGCGCGGATTGATGATACGCCCGGCCGCGAACGCGCCCACCACCCGGGTCACGCGGATCTGTCCGAGATCGGGATCGATCTTGACCTCGGCAAAAACCGCGCCGTGCGAATGCATCGCGTACTCCGCTTGTGCCGCCTGATCCATCGCGCCTTTGCCATGCCCTTCGATTTTGGAAAGGCCGGCGCGGGTAAGGATGTTTTCGTAGCTTTCGTTGCGGCTTTCGTCGTCGCGGCTGAACAAGCGGCCGCCTCGCGCCATCACTCCGGTGTTGCCGGCGCCGAACAAGGGCGAGCGCTCGTCGCTCGTCGCAAGCTCGGCGAGGCGGGAGATCACGTCGGCGCCCGCCTTATGGATCGCGTTGCCGGCGGTCGCGGTATGAGCCGAGCCGCCGGCAATGCCGGCATCCGGAAGATCGGAATTGCCCGAGCGAAAATCGACCTGATCGAGATCGAGTCCAAGGCTGTCCGCGGCGATCTGCGCGAGCGCGGTCCAAGCGCCTTGGCCCATGTCCTCGGCGCCGATTTCCATTACGCCGCTGCCGTCGCGGCGCAGCACCGCTTTAGCGTGTCCCTCAAACATCAGCGCCGGAAACGTCGCCGTGCCGACGCCCCAGCCAACAAGCATGCCCGCCTCGTCGCGCATTTGCCGCGGCGCGAGGACGCGGCGCTGCCAGCCGAAGCGCTCGCCGGCTTGGGTGTAACAGTCACGCAGCGCTTTGGACGAGAACGGTCGACCGGAAATCGGCTCGATCTCGGCATAGTTTTTAAGCCGGAATTCCAACGGATCCATGCTGCAGGCGTGCGCCATCTCGTCGATGGCGCTTTCCAGCGCGATTGAGCCGGACGCTTCTCCGGGAGCGCGCATGAATAGCGGCGTACCAGTGTCGACGCGGACCGCCTCATGCGAAGTGACGATGGCTGGGCTCGCGTAGAGCGTATGCGAAGCGTTGGAAGAAGGCTCGAAGAAATCGTCGAAAGTGCTCGACGTTGTCTTGGTGTGATGGTCGAGTGCCGTCAGCTTGCCGTCGCGGTCGGCGCCGATGCGCAATGTTTGCCGCGTCGGCGCGCGATGCCCAACTGGCCCGAACATTTGCTCGCGGCGCAGCACCAATTTTACCGGCCTGCCGACCATGCGGGCGGCTAAAATGCCGAGCACCTGCGGCCCCGACATCACGCCTTTGGAGCCGAAGCCGCCGCCGAGAAACGGACTGCGAATATGAATCTTGTCGGGCGACATGCCGAACAACCCGGCGAGGCGCCCCTTCGCCCAGGCAAAACCCTGACTCGGCGTGTCGATCGAGAGCGCGTCGTCTTCCCAGATCGCGACGATGGCATGCGGCTCCATCGGGTTATGGTATTGCGGCGCGGTCTCGTAAGTGACTTCGATTTTCGTCGCGGCGTCGGCTAGACCGCGGGCGACGTCGCCTCGCTCCTCCTTGGTCGGAAAGCCCGGACCGACCGCCGCCGGCGTGAAACTCTCGCTTGACTCGAGGGTGATCCGCGCTGGCTCTTCCTCGTAACGAGGCGTCAAAAGTACGGCGCCTTCGGTTGCCGCTTCAAGCGTTTCGGCGATCACGACCGCGATCGACTGATTGGCGTAGCGCACCTTGTCGTTTTGCAGGAGATCGAGGCGGAACATGAAAGGATCGGCTTTCAGATCGGGATCCAGCGCCAGCGCCGGGCGATTGGCCGGCGTCATAACCTCAACGACTCCGGGATGGGCTTTGGCAGCTTGAATGTCGAGCGCCGCAACCCGGCCGCGCGCAATGCTACTCACCGCCAATACCGCGTAAAGCATTCCCGGTGGATGATTGTCGGCCGCGAATTTTGCCGCGCCGGTGACTTTGAGGAGGCCTTCGCGGCGGGTGAGGGGCTGGCCGATATTCGAGCCGTGACGAACATGGAGAGGCGTTGGGTTGAGTGCGATCTCAGCCATGAGCGGCAACTCCGGATGTGTCAGCGAAAGGTGAGGCGGGCAGCGCCGGTAGCCGTTCCGGGGTGCCGGCGGCAGCAAGTGCACATGCCCGCGCCACAACCCTGCGGGCCAGCTCTATCTTGAAGCCGTTGTTGCCGGCCGGCCTTGCGTCGGCGAGCGCGGCTTCGCCGGCGCGGCGGAAGCTCGCTGTGTCGGCACGGCCGCCAATCAGGGCCTGTTCGGCTTCGCGGGCGCGCCAGGGCTTTAGCGCCACGCCGCCAAGCGCCAGCCGCGCATCCGCAATGGTGTCGCCATCGAAGCTTAGAGCCGCCGCGGCGGATACAATGGCGAACGCATAAGATGTTCGGTCGCGGACTTTCAGATATCGCGAATGCGCGGCGAATTGCGCCGCGGCGGGCGGCAGGCGCACGGCGACAATCATCTCGCCGGGCTCGAGCATGGTCTCGCTATGAGGTGAACCATCCGGCAAGCGGTGGAACGCCTCGAGGGAAATTTCGCGCCGGCCGGTTCTGCCTTCCATCTCGACCATGGCGTCGAGCGCGACCAAGGGCACGCAAAAGTCCGACGGATGGGTGGCAATGCAGTTTTGGCTCCAGCCCAAGATGGCGTGCAGCCTATTGTCGCCGCCGCGCGCATCGCAGCCCGAGCCGGGATGACGTTTGTTGCAAGCGCTCGCGGCGTCGTAAAAATAGGCGCAGCGCGTACGCTGCACGAGGTTGCCGCCGATGGTCGCGGCGTTGCGAAGTTGCGCGGACGCGCCGGACAAAAGCGCTTCCGCGACCGCCGGAAAGCGCCGAGCGAAATCGCGGTCGTGCGCGAGGTCGGCGTTGCGCACCAGCGCGCCGATTCGCACGCCGCCGTCTGGCAAGTCCTCGATGCGATCGAGACCCGGAAGGTGGCTGATGTCAACGAGCCGGGCGGGGTGGCTGACGTTTCCTTTCATCAGGTCGAGAAGGTTGGTGCCGCCGGCGAGATAAGCGGCGCCCGGCTGCACGGCGGCCGCGACGGCATCCCGCACCGTCGCCGGCCGAACATATTCGAAAGTGTTCATGCGACCTCCTTGCGGTCGCGTGCATCGACAGTTTTTTGCGCCGCCAGCACCGCTTCGGTAATTCCTTGATAGGCGGCGCAACGGCACAGATTGCCGCTCATGCCTTCGCGCACGCGCTCGGGATCGTCGCCGGCTTGGCCTTCTGCAATGAGACCGATTGCGCTCATGATTTGGCCGGGCGTGCAGAATCCGCATTGAAGGCCGTCGTGAGCGATAAATGCTTCCTGCACCGGATGAAGATGGCCCCGCGGCGCCACGCCTTCGATGGTCAACACGTTCGCGCCGTCGTAGCTCACGGCGAGCGCGAGGCACGAATTGATTCGCCGCCCGTCAACGATGACCGTGCAAGCGCCGCACTGGCCGCGATCGCAGCCCTTCTTGGTGCCGGTCAGGTTCAACCGTTCGCGCAGCAAATCGAGAAGGGTCACTCGCGGGTCATCAAGCTCCAGGGTTCGCTTGACGCCGTTTACGGTGAGGATCGTTGAAATCGCCATGCGATACTCCCATAAGAGCTTTGGTGAGGGTCGTGCTCCGGGCGGCTGTCGTGGCAGATACGGAGGCATCCTCCGCTTTTCAAGCGGTCCCCCGGTGACGATTTTAAAAAAACGAACGGACCAGCCAATTCGAAAACCGCGGGTCGACGCGGTTCGCAACCGCGAACGCGTGCTGGAAGCGGCCAAAAAAGTGTTCAGCGCCGGCGGCCCGGACGCGAGCCTTGAAGCTGTCGCGCGCGAGGCCGGAGTAGGGATCGGCACCCTTTATCGGCATTTTCCCACGCGCGAAGCGCTTTTCGAGGCCGTTTATCGCCGCGAAGTGCAGCAGCTCGCTGATTTGGCTGAAGAGCTGAAGGAACAGCCGGATCCGGTCGAGGCTTTGCGGCGATGGATGCGATCAAATGTAAGGTTCGTTGCCACCAAAAAGGGCATGTTGCAGGCGTTGGCGCTTGCTGTCGAAAAAAACTCGGAGCTTTTCGCCTATTCGTCAGATCGGCTGACGCAGGCGGTTGGCGGCCTGTTGGGTCGCGCTGTTGCGGCGGGCGAAATTCGCAACGACATCTCCGCCGAAGACGTACTTCGTGCGCTCGTGGGCATGAGCTACACCTATGATCAGCCGGGCTGGCAGAAGAGCGTATTGCGTCTTGTCGATGTGTTCATCGACGGGCTGCGCAAGCAGAGCGCTCGCAAGCCGCGGCGGATCAAGTGAAATTGCTTGATTAAAGTTTCGCCTATCCATCGGCCGGGCGACGAATCAGTTACGCTGATCCGATGGGCTTTGAACCGCGCGGCATTTCGGCGATGAGCAGCGGTCACTTCCTCGGCGTCGAGCATTCGGCGACGGGACGGGCGTGGCGCGACCGGCTCGACGAGCGGGGCGCGGCACGCGCGCTCGCCATCGCGCAGCGTCACGACGTTCCCGAATTGCTGGCGCGCATCCTAGCCGGCCGCAATATCGACGTCGACGGCGTCGACGCGTTCCTCGATCCGGCCATCAAACGCGCCATGCCCGATCCGCACGTGCTGGCGGGCATGCGCGAGGCCGCCGGCCGGATCGCCGACGCCATTGTGCGCAGCGAGACCGTCGCGATTTTCGGCGATTATGATGTCGATGGCGCCACTTCCGCCGCGCTGTTGGCGCGCTTTCTCCGCCAAGCCGGTCTCGGGCCTCTGATCCATATTCCGGATCGGCTGTTCGAAGGCTATGGACCGAATGTCGAAGCGGTGCGGTCGCTCGCTGCGCGCGGCGCGACACTCTTGGTGACCGTCGATTGCGGCACCACCAGCATCGAGCCGCTGGCGGAAGCGCGCGCGCTGAACGTCGATGTCGTGGTCCTCGATCACCATCAGGCGGACGAAGCCCTGCCGCCCGCATTTGCCATCGTCAACCCGAACCGTCGCGACGATTTGTCCGGTCTTGGCCATCTCGCCGCGGTAGGCCTGACCTTCATGACCGTGGTGGCGGTCAACCGCGAACTGCGCACGCGCGGCTTCTGGAACACGGACCGCCCTGAACCGGATCTGCTCGCGCTGCTCGACGACGTCGCGCTCGGCACCGTCGCCGACGTCGTACCGCTCATCGGTCTCAATCGTGCTTTCGTGGCCAAAGGGCTCATTGCGTTGCGCCGCCGCGAGCGCGCCGGGCATCGAAGCCTGATGGACGTGGCGCGGCTTTCAGGTCCGCCCGAGGCCTGGCATCTCGGCTTCTTGTTGGGGCCGCGCATCAATGCCGGCGGGCGCATCGGCCGTGCCGATCTCGGCGTGAAATTGCTTCTTGAAGACGACCCGGACAAGGCGGCGCAAATTGCCGCCGAACTTGACCGGCTCAACCGCGAGCGGCAAACGATTGAAATGGATACGCTGGCGCAAGCCGAAGCCGAGGCGATGGCCGCGCTCGGCATCGAGGAGAAGGGCGCGGTTGTGGTCACTGCGGCTGAAGGCTGGCATCCAGGCGTTGTCGGCATTGTTGCCGCGCGGCTTAAGGAAAAGTTCGGCCGTCCGGCTTTCGCCATCGCGCTCGAACCCGGCGGCATCGGCACTGGCTCCGGCCGATCGATACCGGGCGTTGATATCGGCCGCGCGGTGCGCCGCGCCGTGGCCGAAGGTTTGCTGGTCAAGGGCGGCGGTCACGCCATGGCGGCAGGCGTGACGCTGCGCCGGGATGCGCTGGCGGCGTTTCGCGCCTTTCTCGAGTCGATGCTCGGCCCCGATGTGGAGACTTCCCGGCGAGCCACCGGACTTCTGATCGACGGTGCGTTGAGTGCGGCGGCCGCCAATCTCGAACTCGTCGCGCTGCTCGAGCGCGCCGGCCCGTTCGGTTCAGGCAATCCCGAGCCGATGATCGCGTTGCCGGCACATACCATCTCCTACGCCGAGGAGGTCGGCCAGGCGCACATCCGGGTGCGGCTTAAATCCGCCGACGGCGCCGGCGTCAACGCTATCGCCTTCCGCGCCAGCGGTCAGAAGCTCGGCGCGGCACTAGTACAAGGCCGCGGCCGGCAGGTCCATGCCGCGGGCTCGTTCACACTCGATCGCTATCAGGGCGAAGAACGCGTGCAATTCCGGATCACCGACGTCGCGCCCGCAGAGCCATTTTCGGGGCGCTGAATGCGGCTACGCGATGCGGCGGGGCGACTTGCGGAGATTCCGGTAAAAAAAGCGGAAAGGGCTATTTCAGTTGGGTCGAGATCGACCCGAAGGTAGTGTTGAGCTTGGTGCCGATGCCTTTGACCGTCGTGATAATGACGATGGAAATGCCGGCAGCGATCAGGCCGTACTCGATAGCTGTCGCGGCATTTTCATCTTTCAGAAATTTGTAGATAAGCCGCATGGCGCTTTCTCCCTCAAATTTGAGGGCATTTTGTGCAGCAAAGTTTTGCAAATCGTTAGCACAGCTCGGGAAAACGGCTTTCTAGAGGGTTTGCGATCACCTGGGGGTTTTTACCTATAGGGAGGGGAAACCCCTGCGGCACTAGGCGCCGCGCTCGATCTTGATGGCCATACGGACGAGTTCGGCGAGGTTGCGCGCGCCAATTCGCTCCATGACCCAGGCCCGATGGTTCTCCACCGTTTTGGCGCTGATCTCGAGCTGGCGGGCAATTTGCTTGCTGGATAGTCCGCTGGCGGCAAGCTCCATGACCTGCCGCTGACGGGCCGAAAGCGCGCCGAACTTGTTGCGCAGGCCATCGACTTCGGCGTTGTCACGCGCCTGCTTGCGGTTACGCTCCAGCGAGTTGCGTATGCTTTCGAGCAGATGGGTTTCATCGAATGGTTTTTCGACGAAATCGAACGCGCCGGCTTTCATCGCTTTGACCGCCATATCGACATCGCCGTGACCGGTAATGAGGATAACCGGCCAGCGCACACCGCGAACGGCAAGGCGGTCGAGCAGCTCAAGCCCGGACATGCCCGGCATCCGCACATCGCAGACCACGCAGTCGAAGCGAGCGGCACTATCGGCCGACGAGAGAAAGTCTTCCGCGGAAGAGAAACACGACGTGTCGAGGTTCTGCCGCGACAGATAGAGGCGCAGCGAGTCAAGCACGGCGGCGTCATCGTCGATCAGGGCGACGCGGACCGGATCACTCATTCAAGTCGTCCACGGTAGGTAGCGTGAAGTGAACGGTAGCGCCGCGCATCGCGTGGCCAAGCCAGATACGGCCACCATGCGCCTCGACGATCGTCTTGCATAACACTAAACCGAAGCCGAGGCCTTCGGCTTTGGTGGTCGAGAATGGAAGGAATTGATTTTCCGATACGTCGGTCGGAAAGCCCGGGCCATTGTCGGCGACGCGGATTTCAACGAACCCCTCGCCGGCGGCAGCCGCCTCGATCAAAATCTTGCCGCCGCTGATGGAAGCCGCCTTGAACGCGTCGATCGAATTGCGGATGAGGTTGAGCAGCGTTTGCTCGATTTGCAAGGAATCAACCAGCACCGCCGGAAGCCGGCTGGCGGTGGCGACGCGGACCTTGGCGTTGACCTGATCGAGTTCGGGTCCGCAGAGCGCCAGCGCCTCACGAATGAGGCGTTCGACGCTGCAGACTAGGTGATTGCCGCGATCGAGCGACAGCAGCGACCGCAAGCTTCGCACCACTTGGGCGGCGCGCTCGACCTGCGCTACCGCCTTGGCGGCGATGTCGGCGATCTCGGCGGAATTGACGCATTCCTCCCGGGCGGCGTCGGCGACCAATCGCGCGTAGGTCCGCGCCGCCGTCAGCGGCTGGTTCAGTTCGTGCGCGATGGCCACTGAGAGTTCTTTCATGCCGCCGACCTGGGCCACCCGTGCCAGTGCTTTCTGCTGCAACAGCAGCTTCGCTTCGGCACGCCGGTGCTCGGTGACCAGCTCGCCGGCGATGAGACCGGTGGCGGTCAACACCAGCATCAGGGTTTGCAGCGCGGTAAATCCTTCCGGCTGCGGGGAAAGGGTGACGCCGATGATGAGTCCAAGCTGAGTGAGCAAGAGCCCGATGGTGACGCCTTCGAGGCCGCCGCTCAGTGCCATCCATACGATCGGCAGAAACAGGAGATAGAACAATTGCAGGGGCGCCGCTTCACGGAAGCCTAAAACCAGTACCAGCGCGCCGACGATGGCCACGAATTGCAGGACCACTTCGAGTGACATTTGCACGGTGTGCTTGCGCAACAACGCAACCAGCACGAAGGGCGTGACAACCATGACGCCGATCAGATCGCCCACCCAGTAACTCAGCATCGCCTCGATGAAATCCTGCAGCTCCAGATAGCCGGATAGCGTTGTCGTTGCGACGTAGCCCGCCGCAACGAATGCGGTGCTCACCAATGCCGTGAGCATCAAGAGGATCAGGTCGCGCGTGGACGGCAATGAGGGGTCGAAACGCGTTGCCGGCCGCATCAAAAACAGCGCGGCGGCGGAATAGCCGCCGCCAATGACCGTGGCGTGCGCGATCCCCTCTCTCAGGTCGACC
This sequence comes from Xanthobacteraceae bacterium, assembly GCA_035601915.1. Classification (GTDB taxonomy): domain Bacteria; phylum Pseudomonadota; class Alphaproteobacteria; order Rhizobiales; family Xanthobacteraceae; genus BOG-931. The sequence continues at coordinate 6,520 of DATNNI010000001.1, read as the reverse complement.
GGCGAAAAGTTCAAGAGCAGATGAGAGACGAGCGGTGCAATAAACAAGAATGGAATCGTCCGGCGGCCAAACAAGAGCACCAGCGGGAAGCTCAGCCCGACCTGAGGATTCCACGGCGTTATGTCCAGCCCCTCGAACGGCTCGACATAACTGAGCCAGTCGAGCAGGGGGTAGGCGGCGACATAGCCTAGCCCGGCGATGATCGGCATCACCGACAAGATGGCCGGATAGCTGTTGGGCGCCAGCCTGGGTCCGGCTTGATGCTCTATAACCGCCATGAAATCGATTCGCGCGCTTCGGCGGCCACGATAGCGAGCAAAAACTTGCGGGGAGATAAACGGCCGGTCGGGCGGGCAGCCAAGCCGCCGGAGAGGCCTTTTTCACCGGCCGGAGAGGCTAAATCGCTCTTTTTTGGCCCGGCGGGCAGGCGCCGGCGAATAGAGAACGCCAGGCCGGGGCCCCTGTCCCGGTGCTACAGGTCGAGACTGATCGTCTGAAGCGGAGACGAAGCGTGAACTGGTGGCATCTCATTTCGTGTTTTTTCGGCGGCGCGTTTCTTGCCAACGCAATTCCCCACGTCGTCAGTGGAATGACGGGACGCCCGTTTCAAAGCCCTTTCGCCAAGCCGCCCGGGCAAGGACTTTCCTCATCGACCGTCAACGTGGTGTGGGGCGTTTTCAACCTTGCCGTCGCCTACGTCCTCATCTGCCGCGTCGGAGATTTTACGCTGAGCTCCATTGCCGATGCAGCAGCTGTGGGACTGGGTTTTCTTTTGCTCGGTCTGCTGCTCGCCCGCCACTTCGGCCGTTTTCACGGCGGCAATATTCCTGGATAACGAATGGCGTCAACAACGCGCATTAAGGGCACGGTGTGAAGCCGGCTACACCGAAATCTCCCCTTCAAGATAGAGCACGGCCCGGCCGGCGATGGTGACCCGCTCGCCGTTCTGCGTACAGCGCAGCGCGCCGCCGCGCCGGGACAATTGCCGGGCTTCCAGCGTCTTCTTACCGAGGCGCTCCGCCCAATAAGGCGTGAGCGTGCAGTGCGAGGAGCCGGTCGCCGGATCTTCGGGAACGCCTTGCGCCGGCGCGAAAAACCGCGACACGAAATCCGTTCCGTTGTCACCGGGCGCCGTCGCAATCGCCGCCCAGCAATCCTCCACCGCGGCAAGCGTGGCGAAGTGCGGATCGAGCGCAGCGACTTCGGCGGCGCTGTCATAGACGACAAGGTAATCACGGGCGCGCAAAACCGCGCGCGGCGCTCCGCCCAGCGCCTCAAGCAAACCCGCGGGCGCCTCGGCGGGCACCGCGGGTCGCGCCGGAAAGTCCATGGCCAGCACGTTTCCATTGCGCGTGACTGTCAGCGTTCCCGCCTTGACGGTGCGAAAGCTGACCGCCTCCCGCTCCGGTTCGAGAAAGCTCATAACCACAAAGCCTGAAGCAAGCGTGGCGTGACCGCACAAGTCGACCTCGACCGTCGGCGTGAACCAGCGCAGCGTGTAGCCATCGCCGTCGCGGACAAAGAACGCGGTCTCCGAGAGATTATTCTCGGCCGCGATCGCCTGCATGGTCGCGTCCGGCAGCCAGCGCTCGAGCGGACACACCGCGGCGGGATTGCCGCCAAACAAGTCGCCGGTAAATGCATCGACCTGATAGAGAGGCAGGCGCATTTCCTTTTCTCCCTGGCCACTCTTGGCACAACCGGGCTCGGGCGGCTATGTCAACGTCGCTATCGGAGGAAAACGATGTCCAAGCTTACTCTTTCCGTCGCCGTGCGCGACTACGACCGCACGCGCCCCTTGTCCGACGGCGAGGTGCAGATCGACGGCGTCGACCCGGTGTTCATGGCGCTGTCGCCGGAAGAGATATTTTTCCGTGCCTTCCGCGGCGCGGAATTCGACATCTGCGAACTATCGATGTCGAGCTTTACGGTGAAGACCGCGCAAGGCGGCGCGCCTTACGTCGGCGTGCCGGCGTTCGTATCGCGCACCTTCCGCCATACCGCGATCTACGTGCGCACCGACCGCATCAAAACACCGGCCGACCTCAAGGGCAAGAAAATCGGCGTGCCGGAATATCAACTCACAGCTAATGTGTGGGCGCGCGCTATCCTTGACGACGATCACGGCGTCAAGCCAACCGATATTCACTGGATTCGCGCCGGCCTTGTGGAGGCCGGCCGGCTGGAAAAGATCACCATCACGCTGCCGAAGGATGTGAGGCTGGAGGATGCGCCGGCTGACCGCACGCTCTCGAGCATGCTCGAATCCGGCGAGATCGACGGCATCATTGCGCCGCGGGTGCCACCGCCCTTCGAGCGCGGACATCCGAATGTCGGCTGGCTATTCTCCGACCCGGTCGCCGCGGCCAAGGATTATTTCAAACGCACCGGAATTTTTCCGATCATGCATTTGATCGGGGTGCGCCGCGAGCTCGCCGAACAGCACCCTTGGCTGCCTGCCGCGGTGTTCAAGGCATTCGCGCAGGCGAAAGAAATCGCGCTGGCAAAGCTTTCCGACACGTCATCGACCAAAGTGACTCTCCCCTTCGTCGAGGAGCGGCTGATCGAGGCGCGCGCGCTGATGGGGGATGATTTCTGGTCGTACGGCGTCGAGAAAAACCGCAAGGTGCTCGATTACTTCCTCGGCCAGCATCACGCCCAAGGACTTTCGCCGCGAAGAGTGAAAGTTGAGGAATTGTTCCACCCGGGAACGCTGGAGACTTTTAAGGTCTGAAGTTTGCCGTCGGCGATGGCGGTCGCCTGTCGTTCGTTCTTTGCGCGAACTGCTCGCCGTTACAGCGGACGCTAAATCTGGCGGTGGTGATCGCTCTCAGACCGTTTCCAGGCGCCTCAGCAACGCCCGCGCAAACTGCGACAGCGAATCGTCGCGCGCTCCCATGATCACGATCCGGTCGCCGCGACGGGCCAGCCTGACCAAGGCGTCGCCGCAACCGTCACGGTCTGGAAAACCAAGTGCAGTGCGGCCGCGTTGTTCGACGGCAGTGATAATTTCGCGACTTCCCACGCTCCGGTCGACAGTTCCACCGAAATAGACCGGTTCGGGCATGAGCAGAACGTCCGCGTCGTTCAGTCCGCGCGCGAAGCAATCCACCAAGGCGTCTCTCATCAGGCGAATCGGACCGTAACCGTGAGGCTGGAACATCAGCAACAAGCGGCCTGGAAACCCGTGCAAGGTGCGCAGCGTAGCCGCGATCTTGTCGGGGTTATGGGCGAAGTCGTCGATCACAGTGACGTCGTTGGCGGTACCCACGACCTCCAATCGCCGGCGGATGCCGCTAAATTTGCTCAGATGGGACGCCGCCTCCGCGAGGCCAATGCCGCAAACCCTTGCGACGCACAATGCCGCAAGCGCATTCGAGACGTTGTGCAGGCCTGGAACTTTGAGCTCCACCGTGACTGTCTCACCGGTTTCGCGCGCCTTGACCTTGAACACTATTCCCGCTGGGGCAGGTGTCGGCGTCGAAGCCAGGAGATCGGCTTGCGCCGTACGCAAGCTATAGGTCATGGCGTGCCCCGGCTTAAGGCCTCCGGCAAGCGCTGCGGTTTCCTCGTTGTCGAGGTTCAATACTGCGGTTTGCGCCTTGGCGACGAAGTCCCGAAAAAGGCGGCGCAGCTCGTCGAGCGGCTTGTGGTCCAGCGAAATATTGTTCACGACCGCCACGTCCGGCTTGAAAATTTCGATCGAGCCGTCGCTCTCGTCGATTTCGCTGACGAAAATATCGCCTTCGCCAACCCGCGCGCTCGCAAATGGCGCGCCGGAATCCATGAAATTCTTCATATCGGCGCCGTTCATAATCGTCGGACTTTTTCCGGCGCAATGCAAAATCCAGCCGATCATGCCGACGGTAGTGGACTTGCCGCTGGTCCCAGCGACGCCGACGCCGAGGGCGGCTCGGTTGAAGAGTAGGGCGAGCAGCTCCGCGCGCGTCATGATCGCGGCGCCAACGCGCCGCGCAGCCTTCACGTCGGGCACTGTCTCCTCGACTGCGGTGGAGACGACCAAGGTCTGACTGTCGCGGCGAATGCCGCTGCCGTCTTGTGGATGGAGCAGAACGCCGCGCGTGCGCAGAAAGTCGAACCTTTCGCCGTTGCGTCCCTGGTCAAGCGCGCGGTCGGAGCCCTCGACATGTCCGCCCCGCGCCTGGATGATCAGGGCGAGGGGAGTCATGCCGCTACCGCCGATGCCGCAGAAAAAGTAATCTCCATGTTGGGACATCGGCGAAATCTACAAACATTGGCCATGAGGAACAACTCGACCGGCACGCGTGCATGAGCGGGGACAAATGCAAGATCGGCGTCGTCGCGCCCGCCTCACGCATGTCCGAAGACGTCGCTGCAAGCGTGCCGGCGCTGGCGGCGCGTCTCTATCCTGAGCGAACGCCGGAGGTCGTATTCCACCCGCAGTGTTTTGCGTCGCACGGGCATTTTGCCGGTGACGACGAGACCCGCGCCCAGGCTTTCGTCGACGTTGCCAACGACGAGAGCTACGACGCGGTCTGGTTTGCGCGCGGCGGCTACGGGTCGTGCCGCGTGGTCGAATCGATCATGCCCCGGTTGCGCCGGCCGTCCCGGGACAAAGCCTACCTGGGCTATAGCGATGCCGGCATGCTGCTTGCGGCTTTGTACCGCGCCGGCTTTACCGCCGTCGCGCACGGCCCGGTCGCGCAGGACATCCGCCGCGACGGCGGCGACAAAGCGGTTGCGAGGGCGCTCGCGTGGATGATCGATCGGGCGCCAGAGTCACTCGAACCGACGGTCGACGGTGCGAGAAAGACCGCGGCGTTCAACATGACGGTGTTGAACCACCTGCTCGGCACACCGCTCGAACCTGACCTCGACGGCCATGTGCTCATGCTGGAGGAAGTAGGAGAGGCGATGTATCGAATCGATCGCTCGCTGTTTCACATCACCGCCAGCGCCAACGTCCGGCGCACGTCCGGCATCATGCTTGGCCGGTGCAGCAATATCACGCCGAACGAACCGGATTTCGGGATGAACGAGGAAGAGATTGCCCGATACTGGTGCCGTAGAGCCGGGATACCCTTTCTGGGACGCGCCGACATCGGGCATGACGCCGATAACAAAATCGTACCTTTTGGTTGCTAGCGGTGTCGGCCTTATCAGGCGAGTAAACGCCCTTACGCCTTCGGCGGCTTCAGCTTCACGTGGATGTTCTTTTCCTGCGTGTAAGCCAGCATCTCCTCGAAGCATTCTTCGCGGCCGATGCCGGACTGCTTGTAGCCGCCGAACGGAGCGCCGAGGAAGTGTTTCGAGACTTCGTTGACCCAGACGAAGCCCGCCTGCACCGCGGCGGCGGTGCGGTGCGCGGTCGACAGGTCATTGGTCCAGATCGAAGCGGTCAGTCCGTATTCGACTGAGTTGACCTGTTCGAGCATTTTGGCCTCGTCCTGCCATTTGAAGATCGACAGCACCGGACCGAAAATCTCCTCACGCGCGATGCGCATATTCGGCTGCACGTCGGCGAACACCGTCGGCTCGATGAAGAAGCCCTTGGCGAGGCCCGGATCGGACGGCTTGCCGCCGCCGTGGAACAGCCGCGCGCCTTCTTGCTTGCCGGACTCGATAAAGCCGAGGATGCGCTCGTATTGCGACTTGGAGATGATCGATCCCATGGTGGTTGAGCGATCGGTGGCGATGCCCGGCTTGAAGTGGGCGATCTTGGCTTTCACTTTCTCCAGCACGGCGTCGTAAATCTTCTCGTGCACGAAGGCCCGGCTGGTCGAGCCGCACGATTGTCCGCACCAGGTGAAGTTCATGCCGCCGACCACGCCGCCGGCGACGTCGTCCGGGTCGGCGTCCGGAAAGGCGATCAGCGCATTCTTGCCGCCGAGTTCGAGCATCACCGGCTTAAGCGTATCGGCGGCCGCTTTCATGACCGCGCGGCCGGTCGGCACCGAGCCGATCAGCGCAATCATGGCGACGTCCTTGTGCGTGGTCAGTGCCGAGCCGGCGTCGCGTCCGCCGGGCACGACATTGAAAACGCCCGGCGGCAGAATATCGCCAATGAGCTCGGCAAGGCGTAGCGACGACAGGGGCGCCTGTTCCGGCGGCTTCATCACCACGGTGTTGCCGGTGGCGAGCGGCGCGCCGGCCTTGCCGGCGCAAAACATGAACGGATGATTGAACGGAATAATGCGGCCGACGACGCCGCGCGGCTCGCGCACCGAGAAATTGACCACGCCCGGACCCATCGGGATCGAAGAGCCCTTCATTTCGGTGACGAGGCCGGCATAAAACTCGATCATCGCGGCGGCGATGGTCGCATCCATCACCATCTCGCTGACCGGGTTGCCGCAGTCGGCGGCGTCAATCAGCGCCAGTTCCTCGGCGCGCTCGCGCAGCACATTGGCGACGCGCTTTAGCAGCCGCGCGCGCTCGAGCGGTGGCGTGTTGCGCCAGCCGTCGAACGCTTTCTTCGCAGCGCCCACGGCGGCATCGATGTCCTCGGCGCCGCACTCGGCGACGGGGCCGAGCGACT